>JAUVBI010000238.1 GCA_030591305.1 Pseudomonadota bacterium | reverse complement strand
TTGGCACCGAGCAGTTACGGGGCCTGCAGATGTGGGTGCACGATGTCAACAGCCGGGGTATGTTGCTGGGCCAGCGCGTTGAACTGGTACATTACGATGACGCCTCCGATGCCGCCCGCAGCGTGCAGTTGTATGACAAGCTGATAGAACAGGACAAGGTCGACTTGCTGGTCGGCCCGTACTCCTCAGAGCTGACTCTGGAAGCCAGCAAAGTGGCGGAGAAATACAACTTTCCCATGGTCGCAACCGCCGCCTCAGCGGATGAAATATGGAACCGGGGACTGAAAAATATTTTCGGTATCGATACACCAGCATCCAGTTACATGGAAGGTATCAGTGTCGCCAGAGATGCCGGAGCCCGAACAGTCGCCATGGTTTTCGCCAAGACAGAATTTGCTATCGAAGTGGCGGCCGGTGTGCGCCGCAATATCGATAAAAATAATTTAAGTCTCGTACTGGATGAGGACTATGCGCCAGAACAGCGGGACTTCACCGCCCTGGCAGGCCGCCTGGCACAGTTGGACGCCGACGTGATAATGGGCATCTCCTACCTGGAAGATTCCGTGGCCCTGGTGCGCGCCCTGAAGCGGGCCAATGTGAGGCCAAAGATGTTGGCCTTCACTGTGGGTCCGGCCCTGCATGAATTTGGTGATGAACTGGGTGCCGATGCCGAAGGTGTGGTCGGCGTGGTCCAGTGGTTGCGCAGTGTGCGGATGCCCGGAGCACAGGATTTCGCCTACCGCTATCGTCAACGCTATGGCTACAATCCCGGCGTTCATGCCGTCATCGGCTACAGCGCCGGTCAGGTTATTGAAGCCGCGGTGCGACTGGCCAACGCCACAGACCACGATGCGGTGCGTGAGCAACTGGGAAGCATGGAGTTTCGCTCCCTGCTGGGCAAGTATCATGTGAGTGAGACCGGTCGCCAGGAAGGCATGCGCAACTCTGTATTGCAGTGGCAGGAAAACCATCGCCGCCTGGTCTCACCAAAAAACCTGGCTGAGCGTGAGCTGATCTTCCCCTTACCCTAGTGGACCTCGTCACTGGAGAACGTCGCAATGAAATTTTCGTTAACGTCTTTGGCCTTTATCTTCGCTATAGCACTGAGCAGTACCGTGCAGGCCGAAATTTACGAGAGTGAGGATGCCGAGGGCAACCCGGTCTTTACCGACATACCTACGGCCGGCACAGAAGAGGTGAAACTACAACAAGAAAATATCGCAGACGCGGTCAAAGTGCCGCCTCAGCCCGCCTCGGAACAAGCTGCCAAACCGCCCCCCATAAAAAACCAGGAGCAACATGGTAATGTTACAGTTATCCCTGATAGTCGTAATGAACGACTGGAGCGCGAGCTAGCTGCGGACAGACCACACGAAGTGCTGGAAGCGGAAAAAAGGCATGAAGTGGGTGACCAACCAACCCCGGAAGAAATAGAGCGACGCGAGCAAGCCAGGAAAGGGGAATACATTGACGAGGCAGGGAACACTGTGCGTGTTGAGCACCGGGGACATAAAGGCCGCTAGCAGGCCAGCAATGAGGGCAGCGCCTTGTTGCCCGCATGCTGGGCGTGCATGCTCTGCTCAAAACGACGCCATTTTCGTTCTATTTTCAATCGCGCCAGCACAGCGCTGTAGTTACTGATGGGGATAAAGTCCGAATTACCCACATTATCAACGATCACCAGCTTAGCATCGTTTTCCGCAGTTTTTTGCAACAGGATATTCTTTGTTTTCAGGGTCATGGTAACGACCCGATTCTCCAGCAGATACACCCTAAGTCCCGCCAGAGCGCTGGACAGGGGCTTACTGTTAGCTGTGGTGAGTTCCTCTGAACCCAGGTAGTACGCCAGGGTCTTCGATACGTCACCATCATAATCCCGAACCAGGTCAAAAACAGCACCTTCACCGAGATTGGTCTCCACCAGGCCGTGAAACCGGGTCAACATCTCCCAGGAAATACCCCGTCTGGCCAATAGCCCGTAATATCTGGCTTCACGCAGATTCTCATTGCTATCGCCGGCCACCACGATCTTAACGCATCGCTCGCGGTTATCCGGGTGGATATAGCATTCGCGGTGCAATCCTCTGCCTATTAGTGTGTCTGGATCTATTTCAAGCATAAGCCAAACCACAGGCACTGGATTTATATCGGGTTTTTCGTATCTTCACCCTGTCTGCTCTGTGGCCCGCGCAGTCTGTACAGATGCCCAGGTCGAAACGCCGAAAGGCACAAGGTAAGTCAGGCCAATTTTCAGCAAGGATTCACCGTCCAGGGGCATAGTGAAGATTTTATCGCCGTGGTTGATCAATGCCAGGGTAGTGCCCACCACCAGGCCGACCTTGACCCCGCGCTTGAGTATAGCCGGTTGCAACGCGACTGCCAGCCAACTCTCCTGTCGTACGGGTCTGGCCACCGTCGCGCCTCGCTTAGGTTATGGGCTTTGAAGTGGCAATGAATATTGTATTAAAAATTGGTCGGGACGGCAGGATTTGAACTTGCGACCACTACACCCCCAGGGAGTTTTCCATATACTTTCACCACCCCTCCATATACCTCGATATTTGCCATATAGTACAGTCGGCTACAAATTTTTACCAATTGACTGTAAGCGCCCAAGATTTTACGCTTTGATGGCTCCAGAAGCTTTCAAGGCTGCAACCTTATCGGCACTAATGCCCCAGTCTGCCAGCACTTCATCAGTGTGAACACCCGTGACAGGCGTTGGCGACTTAATAGACGAAGGTGTGGCACTAAAGCGTGGCGCCGGTGCGGGGTGCATCACGCCATCAACATCGACAAAAGATCCGCGCTCTCTGTTGTGCGCATAGTCAGGGGCCTCGGACAGACTGAGTACCGGGGCAAAGCAGATGTCGGTATTTTCCATCAAGGCACACCACTCATCGCGGGTCTTGGTGAGGAAGATTTCCTTAAACTTCTCCTTCATGGCCGGCCAGCTTTCACACTCCATTTGTGGGGGCAATGAATCGGGATCAAGGCCCATTTTGTCGAGGAGCATGGCGTAGAACTTGGTCTCGATAGAGCCAATGGAGACGTACTTACTGTCGCGGGTTTCGTAGGTGTTGTAAAAATGTGCACCACTGTCGAGGATGTTGCTGCCTCGCTCATCACTTTGAGCGCCGCCCGCGTGCATGCCATAGATGGATGTCATCAAAGACAAGGCGCCGTCGACCATGCCCGCATCAACCACCTGACCCTTGCCGGATTTCTTTACCTCCAGCAGTGCGGCGAGTATGCCGACCACAATAAACATGGTGCCGCCGCCGAAATCGCCGACCAGGTTCAAGGGTGGTGTCGGTGGCTCATCATTGCTTCTGCCGATGGCGTGCAGAGCACCCGACAGGGCGATGTAGTTGAGATCGTGGCCAGCACTTTTTGACAGTGGGCCTTCCTGTCCCCAACCCGTGACACGACCGTAGACCAGCTTGGGGTTGCGCTCCAGACAGACTTCGGGGCCCATACCCAAACGCTCCATAACACCGGGGCGGAAGCCTTCAATGACTACATCGGCCTTATCAATGAGTTCAAGCAGGGCTTCAATGCCTTCGGGGTTTTTCAGGTCAACGGCGATAGACTTACGACCGCGACCGAGGAAGTTAAACTTCTTTGGCATAGGAATGCCAAGGCCCGAAGCGGTTAGCCGGTCAACTCTGATGACCTCGGCACCCATGTCTGACAACATCATTGCCGCCATTGGCGCAGGGCCAATGCCCGCAAGCTCGATCACTTTTAAACCCGCTAATGGACCACTCATTTGCGCTTCTCCTATTGCTGACGAGTCATTGGACTCATTTGTTGTGGTGACAGAAAGTCATTTAGCCGCTCAAGGTATAGCGAAACCCCAGGCGTTGCAATCATGTCGATACAATTGCCCAAATATCTTTTATAGACAGGGGTGGTAAGAGCCATTCAGCTTATCATCAGCGCTCTGTTTTAGTGTAGTGGAAATGTCATAGATCAAGCGTGTACGCCAAATAGCCCGGGACTTTTTAGCTTCTTGAATGTAAAGTAATCAACTGATTTTTAACGTCCATATCAACACTTACAGCAATAACAGGAGAATATTATGGATTTCGATTATTCCGACAAAGTACAGGGTCTGCAGCTGCGGGTTCAGGACTTTATGGATCACGTCATCTACCCCAACGAAGAGCTTTTCTATCAGCAGCTCGAAGACGGTGGCCGTTGGCGCAGGCCGGCCGTGCTGGAAGAGATGAAGGGTCAGGCGAAGAAAGAGGGTTTGTGGAACCTGTTTTTACCCGAGAGTGATCGTGGCGCCGGCCTCACCAATCTCGAGTACGCCCCTCTGTGTGAGATTATGGGCAAGAGCAAGTTTGCCTCCGAGGCGTTTAACTGCTCGGCACCCGATACTGGCAATATGGAAACCATTGAGCGCTACGGTAGCGAGGAGCACAAAGAAAAGTGGTTACAGCCCTTGCTGGACGGTGAAATCCGCTCGGCTTTCTGCATGACTGAGCCATTGGTTGCCTCCTCTGATGCCACCAATATTGAAACCAGCATCCTCCGTGACGGTGATGAATATGTTATCAACGGCCGTAAATGGTTTGCTTCCGGCGTACACGAGCCC
>JAUVBI010000275.1 GCA_030591305.1 Pseudomonadota bacterium | reverse complement strand
CTATCTCAACCCGACGTGATAGCAGGGGTATCAATTCAAGCCCAATACCCAGTGAGCTCACCTTCAGGCCCATGTCCTGTTCGCCGGGCAGGGTAATACTGGCATCCCCCAACTCCAGGGAAATATTGGGAAACACGGAAAGGCTGGCACCCCCCGCAACGACTAAAATGGCACCTGTCTCTTTTTCAAGAGTCTCCACTGCCATAGTCAGTAGTTTTTCTTCATCCAATAACACGGGTATCAATAGCGCTGCGACGATGACCACAAATACAGGAATGGCGATTAAGATGAGGATAATTCTGGACACGTGATGCCCTCCAATGGGTGGGAGTGGGTTTATTTTACACATAGCTCACAGATAAACTATCTACTTATTTATTGTTAATATCCCATTTCTGGTAGGGTACGACTCAGTCCATTATATTTCATACACTTTATATGCCATTTGAATTTCGCCCCTGCCTCCCAGAAGATGTCAACGCCGTCACTCCTCTTATGTATAGTTCTGGCCCCGAGGCCTACCGCTATACCTTTTCTGTCAGCCGCGAACTTCAGGTACTGGACTTTCTTCGGGAGGCCTTCGTTAAGGGTGATGGTGAGTTCGGCTACAAGAGTCATATTGTCGCGGTTGATGCGGGTGAAATCGTCGCCCTGGTGGGAATGCGAAGCGCAGAGGAGCGCAGCGAATACACACTGGCTGTGATTAAAAATATCTTTGGCTTTTACGGGTTTTTCAACGGGCTGCGCGTGATGGTCCGGGGATTGCGCTTTGAAAAAATCGTGGCGCCTCCACGCAAGGGAGTTCTGTGCCTGCACAACCTCGGTGTTAAAGAGGGCGTTCGCAGCAAAGGTTATGGCCAGCAGTTGATCGCCTATTTTCTGGAGCAGGCAAAGCAGAAAAACGTGACAACGGTTGGCCTGGATGTGGCAGAAACAAACCCCAGGGCCAGGGCCCTGTATCTCCGTCTGGGTTTTGAGATCAAGGGGTTCAGCGAAGGTAAACTCAGCAACAAATACGGCCGGGGGGTAAACCACGAGTATATGGAGTTTTCCCTGGGCCCATAAATACAGCATAATAATGCTAACTTTAGGGAGCCATCGTTATGAACAACTTCTTATGTTGTCTCATCCTCTCAGCTGTTTTACTGTATACAGCAGGCTGCAGCGACAGCTCAGGTGGGCGAGAATCTTCCGACAGCACTGCGGAGGTAGAAACACCGACGGAAGCAATACCTCCACCGCCGCTAGATTGTGACCCATTGACACCGACCTACTGCGGGTTCCCCTTCCCCAACAATTACTGGACCAAAGCCGACCCGGACTCTGTTACTGGACTGCGACTGGCCCTCCCCGATGTCATCATGCCCATAGATATCAACGGCTCCCAAACCAATCCAGATGCCTTTAACGAGATGGATGGCTTCTCTCCGGGCATCGCAGCAATGACACATTTTCCCAGGGCAACAGCCACCGGCCTGGCCACCCCCAATACTATCGGGGATTCAATTCTTAGCCAATCGCCCACCGTCATCATCAATGCCGATACCGGGGAAAGACTGGCACACTGGGTAGACCTGGATGAGTATGTCGTACAAGCCAAGCTCAGGATCGAGGCCGGAGAGAATCTGCCAAAATTTGAGATTGCGCGCGCGGTGGAGGAGCTGCGACAAGAGCAAGCGCTGATGCTGCGCCCTGCCATTCGGCCCGAGGACGCCACCCGCTATATTGTCGCTATCCGCAATGTTGTCGACGGCAATGGCGTGTTGGTAGAGCCCTCTGCCGGTTTTCTCGCCCTGCGCGATGATGTCGCCTCCGACGACCCCATCATCGAGTCCCGACGCGCCCACTTTGAAGCGTTGTTTGCAAGCCTTGAGAAGGCGGGTATTGCCCGTGGCGAGTTGCAGTTGGCCTGGGACTTTACCACCGCCAGCCGGGAAAATAATACCCGCGCCATGCTGCATATGCGCGATGACGCACTGGCAAACTCGCCCAGTGGCGTACCCTATACTATTGCAGTAAAAAATGAAGGTTTGATCGCTGGCATGGCCTGCCGACTTGAGATCAGCTTCGATATGCCTCTCTACCTGACCCAGGGCGAAACAGGGGGCCTGCTTAACCTGGATGATAACGGCCTGCCAGAACAAAATGGCAGTTATCCCTATAAGGCGACAATGGTTGTTCCCATGAGTGCACAGACCGACCCCGCACCGCTGGTGGAGTTCGGTCACGGCCAACTGGGTGCGAAAGAACAGGTACTTGGCCTTCAGCCGATTGCGGCCCAACAAAATTTCGTCGCCTTTGGCCTGGATTGGAAAGGCTTCTCTCACGATGATGTCGGAACTGTCCTGGTCGCCCTGACCGGGGGAGACCTGTCAAAATTTCGCACTGTCCCCGAGCGCATGCATCAGGGTCTTCTGAATTTTCTTCTGGCCATGCGCACCCTGTCAGTTGAAGCTGATGGCGGCCCCTCCACGGTATTCAACCAGGCACTCGCCAGTGAATGCGGTGGTGCCATTGTAGATGGCTCCAGGCGCTATTTTTTTGGTGGTAGCCAGGGCGGCATTTTGGGTGCCAGCGTCATGGCTCTAACAACTGACATTGAGAGGGGCCTGCTCGCCGTACCGGGGCAATCCTATAATCTGCTGCTCAACCGAAGTGTGAACTTTGACCCCTTTGCAGCACAAGTCTACCGCGTATATAACTGGAATGCGCTGGACGTACAAATGGGCCTTGCCCTGATACAGGGCCTGTGGGACCGCGCCGAGCCAAGCGGATACTCCAAGTATATTCGCAGTAATCTTCTGCCCGGCACCCCGTCACACGAAGTACTCATACAGGTATCGAAAGCCGACCACCAAGTGACTAACCTGGGCGCACACATCATGGCCCGAACCATTGGCGGTGTGGTAAACCTTGCACCGACCATTCGCGATATCTGGGGTATAGAAGTGGTCAGCGGAGAGCATCGGGGGTCGGCAATGCTGGAAGTGGATTTCGGTAACCCGCTGCCACCGATTACCAACATTCCACACTGGGGCGATACCGGGAAAGACCCACACGGGCGGGCAACAGAGCTACGCGGCATTGGCGATACACTGCGGAGATTTTATGATACTGGGGCCATAACAAACCCCTGTGAAGGCCCCTGCAATGAAGATGATATTTTACCCTGACACGCACAGTCACTTTCAGGCCAGGGTCGAGCTACCGTTTCAACTTTAAAACCAGAGAATTAATGCTACTGTGGGTGTTAAGCCATAGTCGTCACCCCCGGGATCACGTACAATTCTGCCTTCTCTTTACGCCCTGAAAGCCAATACTCGCAGTGAAAATCGCAGTGACCCCTACCAAAGACCAACAACTCACCCCCATGATGGCGCAATTCATGCGCATCAAGGCCGATCATCCCAGCGACCTGCTGTTCTACCGCATGGGCGATTTCTATGAAATGTTCCACGAGGACGCAAAGAGAGCCGCTGAACTACTGGATATAACCCTGACAGCACGGGGTAAGGCCAACGGCGAGCCCATCCCCATGTGCGGTATTCCCTACCACGCTGCTGACGGCTATCTGGCCAGGCTGGTCAAGGCGGGGGTCTCGGTGGCGATATGCGAGCAGGTGGGTGACGTTGCCACCAGCAAAGGTCCGGTAGAACGTCGGGTGGTCCGTGTGATCACCCCTGGCACGCTCAGCGATGAAGCATTGATGGATGACCGGGTCGAACGCTTGCTGCTGGCAGTTACCCAGCGGGACGAGCAATACGGCCTGG
>JAUVBI010000067.1 GCA_030591305.1 Pseudomonadota bacterium | reverse complement strand
GCATTGTACTCCGGTACAAACGGCACGGTGTTACCTTTCGCCGGGCCGCCGGAATTGGTGGAATCGGGGTCGGCCTCTACGATCTCGGCATCGATATAACCCACCGCCGCCTCGACAAACCAGCTATCAGCCGGTGCCCAACGCGCTTCAAATTCAAGACCCTTAAGCTCAGCCTCACCGGCATTTTCCAGTTGCGGGGCGATGCCCTCAGGCGCCAGTGTCTCCAATTGGATGTCGGTATAATCGGCGAAGAAAGCCGCAGCGTTCAGAATGAAGTTTCCGCCATCACTGGTGTACTTAAAACCGACTTCGTAAGATTCAACAAATTCCGGATCATAGGTGGGCGCTTGGGGACCAAATACACCGGCATTTCGCTGCTGGACGCCACCGCCCTTGTATCCTTCAGAGTAGGTGGCGTAAACCATAAGATCATCGTTCCAGTCATAGGCCAGGTTTACCATCGGTGTCCAGTCATCGGACTCCAGTGTCGTCGTACCATGGTCAATAAGTGTAACTCTCCCCACAAAGGGCGGCGCAAACACGGGAACCACTGTTTGAATGATACCCTTGACGATAAAGTCCTTGCTGTCTTCAGTGTAACGAATACCAGCGGTTAGATGCAGGGCATCGGTTATGTGATAAGTACCCTGGGCAAAACCCGCCTTACTTTCATGGTCAAATTCGCCGCCACTCTCAATATCAACCCCGGCAAAATCCACCGGATTGATATTGAGGCCATCTTCCGTGAAGTAGTAGGCCCCAACAATCCAGTCCAGGCCACCATCAAATGCCGTGCCAAGTAACTGAAATTCCTGGGAGAATTGGGACTGTTCAAAAAAGTCCAGATTGAAGCCTAAAAGGAAGGGGCTGCTATCGCCATCGCGCGCGAATTCGCTGTCGATATCACGGTAGGCGGTAATTGATTTTAGCGTTAGCGTATCTGAAATTGACCAGTCAATGACGGCCGAGACACCCCAGATATCCGCATCATAATAGGTCGGGTCTGTTCCCGTATTTTTGCCCAGCCCGACCGTTCTGGCATTCGCACAACTGTCGTTGGTCCCCTCTATGTTATCAGGCGTTGCATCACAATCACTGAATTCTCTCAGGTCTATACCATTGAGGACAAACGGCGGGTCATTCGCCGGATTGAAGGGAGAATTCGCCCCCAGGAAAAAATTGTTCTGGAATGCACTATTGCCCGTTCCTGTAGGGCTGCTTGGAGGAATAAACTCAACTGCACGTGAAGGGTCCGAGGTGCTCACCTGCGGCTGACCGTTCTCCCTGTCTTTGGAATAATCTGCACTAAAGTCGAATAATAGATTCTCACTGGCCTCCCAACGCAATGCGCCGCGAAAGGCCAGAGTATCATCGTCACCTGTATCAAGACCGGTTATAGGGTTCACCACAAAGCCATCCTGTTGGAAGCTGGCAAGGGAAGCACTGGCAAAAAGATTATCCGTCAGGGGTATGTTCACTTTGCCGACAATATCCAGACGGTCTTCGGAGCCTATTCTGACGCGTACCTTGGCATCAAATTCATCATGGGGTTTAACCGTGTGAATAGACACAGCGCCGCCAATGGTGTTGCGGCCAAACAATGTGCCCTGGGGACCACGAAGCACTTCAATGCGCTCGACATCAATCAAGTCCAGTACAGAACCAATGCTGCGGGCGAGATAAACGCCGTCGACATAAAGCCCAACACCTGGGTCAGCCGAGGGAATAAAGTCTGTCTGGCCAACACCACGAATGTAAATGGAGGCATTGCTGCCGCCACCGCCATTGGTGTTGATATTGCTGAATGTCATGTTGGGTGTGATTGCGGCAACGCCATCGATTTTAACAATACCACGCGCCGCGAGACTCGCACCGCTGAAGGCGGATACCGCAATGGGCGTATCCTGAACGCTTTCCTCTCTTTTTCTGGCAGTGATTATAACCTCTTCCATTAGAGCATTGATTTCTTCTTCCTTGTCTTGCCCATAGCTTGGCAAGGCGAAGGGAGCTGACAACAGAGTGGCCGCAACTATCCGGGCAATTTTGGATTTATTCTCAGCTAGAGATGGTAATGTAGCTACGACAGCTTTGTTGATCTTACTTTTCATGTTAAATCCTCTTTATGTTCACCAGATATTGTCCAAGCCATTAACAGATGACACAAACAATACTTCTGACTTCATATGTTATTAAAATAATTATTCGTTCCTCCCACAACCCCGCAATACTAACGCGCAGCACTGCTGCCATGTCCCCATGACGTATCACATTATCTGGTTTTCATGCTCTTGCTACTATTGAAATACAGCTGCGGTAAATGACCAGTCACCAGCACACTGGTTTTCAGCATTATTGTCACTCTCTCAGTCAATGCTTTCTGCTCAGTTTGGCGCCTCACTCGGCTTCGCGTCATGTGCACGCTTGATAACATAGGCCTGAATGGCGCTGGAATCATCTTCACTCAGGATCTCGGAAAATGACACCATGCCAGCGGACTTGAGCAGCCCCTCAAGGACAATTTTATCCCACAGTTTGTGGGTGGCCCGGCTGGTATAGCGCAGGTCCGGTATCACGCCGCCGCTGACAGCGGTGTCACCGTGGCAGGCAAAACAGGTGCGATGATAAAGCACCATGCCCCGTTGTACCTCCTCCATGGAGGCACTGTTTGCAGGCGGATCCAGTAATTTTTTGACCACGGGAAGCGCCGGCAGTGCCTCTTCCCCGTCCAGTTTGAATACCAGGATTCTACTCACATTTTTGTTGGCGGCGTGGGTGAGGGCCCCACCCTGTATAAGGGGCATGGTGCCACCCCAGCCCGCCAAAACGGCAACGTACTGCTCACCGTCCACCCGATAAGTTATCGGCGCGGCGGCGATACCCGTCTGGGCGTTGAAAGACCACAGTTTACGCCCGGAATCCGCGCTATAGGCCACCAGATTTCCCTCACCGTTGCCCTGGAATACCAGGTTTTTGGCTGTGGAGACCACGCCGCCATTCCAGGAGGTTTTATGCTCGACTGTCCACACAGGCTTTTGCGCTATTGGATCCCAGGCGATGAGACTGCCCTTCATAGACTGCCTGATGGCTTTTCGTATCACGGGATCCACAGGCCAGGCAGCGGCGGCTCCGTCTATCCCCACATTCACCCCCAGCGCGAGGAATTCAAAAGCTTCCTCCAACTTGTAGGGGAAATTACTGTCAATGGCGGGAATGTAAACCAGACCCGTGTCCGGGTTGTAGCTCATGGGGTGCCAGGTATGTGCGCCAAAGGGGCTGGGCCGTCCATCGAAAATCGTGTAGCCGTAGTAGGCTTCCGGCCTGACTGCCGCGCGCCCGGAATCGGGATCAATATGGGTGGCCCAGGTCACCGGGACGAAGGGTTCAGCAGAGATAAATTCGCCGGTCTTACGGTCTAGCACATAGAAAAAACCATTCTTGGGCGCCTGCATGATGACTTGCCTGACTACGCCGTCGATGCTCAGGTCGGCCAGTATCATATGCTGGGTGGCCGTATAGTCCCAACTGTCGCCGGGTGACGTCTGGTAGTGCCAGACGTATTCACCGGTATCGGGCCGAACGGCGACGATCGAGGACAAAAACAGGTTGTCTCCCCCACCCGGGCTACGCAGCTGACGGCTCCAGGGTGAACCGTTACCCACACCGATGTACAACAGGTCTAATTCGGCATCATAGGCCATGGAGTCCCACACGGTGCCACCGCCCCCGTGCTCCCACCACTTGCCCCCTATCCAGGTCTCCGCGGCCATTTCCAGGGCGGGGCTTTCAAAGGGCTCGTCCGGATTCCCCGGGACGGTGTAGAATCGCCATAACAGCTCGCCGTCACCGGCATCGTAGGCAGAGACAAAGCCCCGCACACCCATCTCGGCGCCGCCATTGCCAATGATGACTCTTCCCTTCACTACGCGCGGCGCGCCGGTAATGGTGTAGGGTCTGTCAGTGGGCGTGGTTTGCACAGACCACAAAAGGCGACCATCATTCGTGTCGAGCGCAATAAGGCGGCCATCGAGAGTACCCACATAGACGGCCCCATTCCACAACGCCACCCCCCGATTGACCACGTCACAACAGGCATTCACAGCCCATTCGGGCGGCACTTTGGGGTCGTACTGCCAGATGAGCCGGCCACTGGTTGCATCCAGGGCGTAGACACGGCTCCAGCTACCGGTCACATACATCACGCCGTCAATCACCAGCGGGGTCGCCTCCAGGCCGCGGTGGGTATCGAAGTCATATTTCCATGTCAGCCCGAGGCGATTGATATTGTCCTCGTTGATCTCGGAGAGGGGGCTGTAGCGCTGTTCGTCATAGGTCCTGCCGTGCGACAGCCAGTTGCCCGGCTCACGGTCCGCAAGAATAATTCGCTGGCCGTTGACACCTTCGCTACTGTGTTCACTTTCTGTGCAGGCACTTACCAATGGTAATAGCAGCGACACCAGTATCGAAGTCATCAGCCCCTTGATTCGGCCTGTGCTCAAAAACGTTTTAGCGTCGATTTTGTCCGCTGGAAGCATATCTCTACCTCTCTTGTCTTGCGCAGGTGGAAAGGATCGAGCATTGGCCTGATTGTCGCCATGCTGTCATTTTTTTATTTTCCAGCTAAACGGACCGCTGTGCTATCTGCAATTCGCAGCGGTAATTGCATAGACTGAATTCTGACCCTCATTGGGTATTAGCTACAAATAAATCCAGTCGACGGTCCAACTTCTCCATAGCGCACATCAAGTTCCTGTACTCCGCAGTACTGAGAGCTGTGACCAGGTCACGCTCCCAGGACAGCGCCTCGGGTGCAATGTCGCTGTAGAGCTTCCTACCCTTGCGGCTCAGTGACAGATAGCTGACACGCCTGTCCCGGGAATCCTGCTCTCGCTTGAGATAACCCTTGTCATCCAGTAATTTTACCGCTCGTGATACCTTTGATTTATCCATAAAAGTCAATCTGGCCAGCTCTCGTGAATTTTCTCTATCACTCTCGGCCAAACGCGCCAGAATACGCCATTCCGATACCGTAATATCAAAGTTCCGCTCATATATTACCGCGCAGGAGTCACTGATTCGCTTGGCCAGATTGGCCATCAGATACGGAATAAACTCATTCAGCAGCAGGAAATTTTCACTGTCGTCAGCCATTTTTTGCCTCCTTGGTGTGGCGTTGCCACCGTATCGAACTTGGGCGCATACACTCTCACTTGAGAACATTATGGTCTATTTAATAGATGACAGGAAGCATTAGACATTAGTTTCACATGAGACTATTATTGCCCTGTAATCTAATTCTCGTCTAATAACAAGCACGCTGGTAAATAGTGGAGTCCCAGAGAATGCTCAGTACTTATTCCTTCCCAGAGTTTGACTATGTCCAGTCTCCCGAACAAAAAAATGGCGTAACAGCGCACTATCCGGTGGTTATTATCGGCGCGGGCCCTATCGGTCTGATCGCCGCTCTCGATTGCGCCTACCGCGGCATCCCTGTCGTGATCCTGGATGACAACAATACCGTCAGCATAGGTTCGCGCGCGGTGTGTTACGCCAAGCGGCCACTGGAAATATGGGACCGCCTGGGTATTGCAAAGCCCATGGTGGACAAAGGCATAAGCTGGAAAGTGGGCAAAGTTTTTTTTAAGGAGAAACTCGCCTACCAGTTTGACCTGCTGCCAGAGGAAGGCCATAAAATGCCTGCCATGATCAATTTACAACAGTACTATATGGAAGCCTTCATGGTGGAGCGCTGTGGAGAAATAGACAGTATTGACCTGCGCTGGAAACATAAGTTGGTGGGGCTCACACAAAATGAAGAACATGCGCGACTGAGCATTGAGACACCCGACGGCGTTTTTGAAATAACAACAGACTGGGTTATTGCCTGCGATGGCGCCAACAGCAATGCCCGGGACATGGTGGGCAGTGAGTTCTCTGGTCAGTTCTTTCAGGACCGCTTCCTGATTGCCGATGTCGTGATGAAAAGTGATTTCCCGACTGAGCGCCGATTCTGGTTCGACCCAGTATTCCATAGAAACCAGTCATCACTTCTGCACAAGCAGGCCGACGATGTGTGGCGCATCGATTTTCAACTCGGCTGGGATGCCGACCCCGAGGAGGCAAAAAAACCGGAAAATGTTATTCCCCTGCTAAAGCAAATGCTGGGGCAAGACACCGAATTTGAATTGGAGTGGGTGTCAGTTTATCAGTTTGCCTGTCGCCGCATGGACACCTTTCGCTATAACCGGGTGCTGTTTGCCGGAGACTCTGCCCACCAGGTCTCCCCTTTTGGTGCCAGGGGGGCAAACACCGGCGTACAGGACATTGACAACCTCGCCTGGAAGCTACAGCTGGTGCTGGATGGCAAGGCGCCCCCGGCTTTACTGGACAGTTATTGTGAAGAACGCGTGTTTGCGGCCGAGGACAACCTGAAGGTCTCCACGCGCTCCACTGATTTCATGTCACCCAAAAGCGGGGCCAGTCGCTTTTTTCGCGATGCCGTGCTGCACCTGGCCGAAAAGCACGCCTTCGCCCGACCACTGGTTAACAGTGGACGCCTGTCGACACCCACGCCCTATGTGCACTCCTCTTTAAACACGCCCGATGCAGATACATTCAACTCAAAGATGACCCCTGGCACCAACTGTGCCGATGCGCCTATTCGAGCCATGGGCTCCAATACGTGGTTTCTGAACCAAATTGGCAGCGGCTTCTCACTGCTGGTTTTTGACCACTCACCCAGGCAGGAGGTGATTCAGCAGGGCGGCATAGAAGCCCGGGTCATTGTAGTGGGCAGGGACGTTGAAGACAGCGAGGGGCTACTGCGCGAGCGCTATGATGGCATAGCAGGCACTACCTACCTGCTGCGCCCCGACCAGCACGTGGCGGCGCGCTGGCGCAACTTTGATGAAGACAAGATAAGAGCAGCCATCGCAGTGGCGACGTGTCAAACCAAATCTGGAGATAACTCATGCGACTGAATCTTGAGCCCAACATCGACCAGCCCGATGACTTTTACGAAAAGCTGATCGACATGCAACGTGACCGCTCCGAAGATGAGGTGCAGTTGATGAACGCCAAATTAATACTCGTGCTGGCCAACCATATTGGTGATATGGACATACTGAACGAGGCGATGACCGTAGCCAGCAGCTGAGTGATAAAGCGGCTTAACGGTTAGTCCTGCAACTGGTCCCATACTTCCTGATCGCGCTCGGCAGTCCAGATACGCCCCCAGTCAGTACCGTCGAATTCATCCCACAAGCGCTGCACATCGAACGGCAGACAATGCTCAAAAATTGGCCACTGGCCAAACTTGGGCTGTAAATGGGCGTAGGTTACCTCGAAAGCTTCTTTCAATGTTCCCTTGTTTTTGTGCACTTCGCCGACCTTTTCGATCATATCGAGCAGGAACCCGCGAGTCAGTTCAATGGCTGCATCGACGTCTTCCCGACCCCTGGCAACAGCACCGCGCCCACCCACCAATTGCTCGGCCTGAAATGCTTTCAGGGTGTCCAGTGTTGAGGTAGACCAATCAAAGTGAGAGGCATCACCGGTGTAAAGCGCCGCTTCCGCTTCGACTAAATCGCCGGTGAACAATATTTTGGGTTTGGGCAGCCAGGCGACAATATCGCCGGCGGTGTGACCGCGGCCACAGTGTTGCAAGACCAGGTCACCCCGGTCTCCACCCAGTGGAATTTCGAGCCGTTGACTGAAGGTTATGGTGGGGTGGGTAAGGCCCGGAATTTCGTCCGGCTCCCGAAACAAACGCGGCATGCGTCCGAATTCACTGTCCCAGTCCTGCTGCCCACGCTCCTCTATCAATTGCCGGGTTACATCACTGGTAATGATGTTTTCCGCATCGAAGGCCGACGCACCCAGTACCCGCACGGCATGATAATGGGACAGCACCAGGTATTTCACCGGCTTGTCGGTATGTTCACGCAGCTTTGCCAGCCAGTCTCGAGCGGCCTTGGGGGTTGCCAGCGCATCAAAGGCCACCAGGAAATCCTCGCCCTCAATGGCACCAATGTTAGGGTCTCCCTCGGCGGTGAGTGCATAGACGCCGTCTGCCAATACTTCCAGAGTTTCTACTTTTTCGCCCAGGTCAGCTGATGATGCAAAGGGTTTCTTGGCCATGATGTTATTCTTCCGCTTGGTTTATCGGGGGGATGGAATGCATACCGTGCAGTATGTTTAACGCGCGAGAATAGCACAAAATACTCTCACTTAAAACTAGTTTCAGGCAGGCGAACTACGCCCCAGTACATGTTACTCAGACGAAAATTGACTGTAGTACGCAGCCAATGCGGCAAACTCATGTTCGCCAAGCTGGCTGAGCGCAGCCTGCATAAACGGGCTGATACGGCTACCATTTTTGAACGCCTGCAGCTGAGCCTGTAAATAGGGCCCCTGCTGCCCAGCCAGAACCGGCCATTCAGTTGCAACGGGCTCCCCCGTCATACCGTGACAGGCTTTACAGTAGGCTGACAGATGTTCACCAACTGCTACCAGCTTCGCATCACCGCTGCCGGAAGTGGCCCGATCCAGGCTGGCATACCACTGCGAAAGCACGCTTGCGTCATCATCACTCAAGTCTGCAACCACCGCATCCATCATGGGATTGCTGCGCACACCATCGCGAAAGGCAATAAGTTGTACTTTCATATAGTCGGCATTTTGCCCGGCCAGATTAGGCCACTGCGGGTTATTCGAAACCCCAGCCACCCCGTGGCAGGCAACACAGTGCTGTGTAAGCGCAGGTGGCTCCCCCGCAAATACAGGCAACGCAGCCAGCAGCAGGGCCGTAAAGATAAGAACTCTTTGCTTTATCATTGCGTACGCTCCTGGCTTAGCACAGATAACTGATCCAGCAAATCCGCCCGATATTGTTCGACCTCATTTAAGGGGTGCTGGCGCAAACGTCCCACCTCTGCCTGGGAATAAGGTTTAAAATTATCACCCACGCTGCCCCCGGAAAACTCCATTATGATCCAGTTCAATACATCTGCCAGGTCGCTGTCACCCAGCGCTGAAGTCGCTGAGCCCGGTACGCGAACAAGGTACTCACGCCCCGCCTGTGTCCCCAGGAAATAGCCCACATGCCCCTTCATTTCGGGAATATCACCCGCTCCCGCCCCATCGGGGGCATGGCAGCCCTGACAATGTATCTGGTAATTATATTTTGCGCGCCGCTCATCCGCATTATCACCGGCCTGGGCAAAAGCTGTAATCAGCACGCAGGCAATGGCCGCCAGAGCCCTCATTGATCTTCAAACGCCACACCGACCACAATAGCTGTGGAGCAGTGGTAGGCGGCACTTGCGGTGCCCAGGCACCAGTTAATGTCATTTGTCTTGTCAGCCCGATACATGGGTCGGTCGCCCTCATCCCTCTGGCACAGACAGGTGCCACAGGATGATTTACCGCAGCAATCGTTATAGGAAATCACATAATTGCGGCCATCTGCTGGGTTGCGACAGGTGCCAATCCAGGTGACCGGAGACATCTCCGTACCCGGTGGGCAGGAGTTGGCCGTTCCACCGCAGCAACTACACAAAAAGCCATCCACCGCACAGTAACGCCAGTAGTCACAACTGAGGGGGTCGCCCTCCTCTACCGGCTTGCCAATCGGCGGGCCGGCAGAAGCTCTTGCCACTGGCAACAAAGGCACTACAGCCCCGCCCACCAGTAAACTGCCCAACCCTTTGAGAATACCGCGCCGCGAGCTGCGCTGAGCGAGTTGACGCGTTTGTTTTTCAAACAGTTTGTCCAATATATTCATGCTTTGTCTGCCTCCACGTACTGACTGGATTCTCGTCTGCTCATATAGTCCTGAATAGAGGCCACGTTGCGTTCCTTGGCTTCAAACAGGCTATCGAGGTGCTCCCGGGAATTGATAATACCCATGGACGCAATTTTTCCCTGCTCATCGATCAATACCGCATAGGGCAGCTTGGACACGCCATAGGTTTTACCCAGAAGTTCTGATATAACATAGGGAAATTCGCCAAGGCCCTTGCGCTGAACATAAGCACGGTGATTTTGCTCCTCGCCGTCACTGGCCAATACAACATGCAACCACTTGGCCTCTGCTTTGGCCGCCGACTTGAGCGCCGGGGTTAACTCATTACAAACCGGGCAGTCGGGCGAGAGAAAAAACACCAGCTGGGATTTTTCATCCTGTACCTTGCCCACCACTTCAATATCCCCGCTCAGTGTGGATAATGAGAGCTCCGGCGCCGAATCACCCACAGAGAGTGTCTGGTTCATCATCAGGGCCCCTGCAGGAGCGACGCGCTCGTAGAGCACCCCCACCTGCCTGGCCAGGGCCAGGTTCACCAAAACCATAATAATAAAACCAATCCAAAGCACAATATTCGATACAAGCAACAGGTCCATGCTAACGCTCTCCCGCCATTTGCTGTGCGTTGCCGATCATCTGCTCACTGCTCAGATAGATCAGGGTTGAAAATATTGCGATAAACAGGCTCAGGCCCATAGCGGGTACAGCAGGGGCCACATCTACTGCCGGCAACAGAGCCAGCAGGGCCAGAAAAGCGCAGATTATGTTACGCATGACCAATGAGGGTGTAACCGTTGTAGCGGATGCCGGCCCGGCACAACCACATTGCAGATCTCGCCTGCCACGCACCAATTGCATTGCCATCAGCCCGGCATAGGCCAACAACACAAAAGCACTGGTGGCCAGGCCGATTTGCCGGCTTACCGGTAGAACCAGTAATATCGCAAGTGTTAATTCCGCAAGGCCAAGCAACCAGACCACAGGCCGCCCAACGGTATCGGCTTCCAGGTAAGCAGCGACCAGGCGGCGGTACACATCCGGCGCGCGCAACTTGTGAATTGCTGCCTGGGCAAACAGCCAGGCCAGAAATAAGGCCAGGCCTACACCAAGTAAATCGGGCACAATCATCGCTTACTTTGAACCCATCATCATCAGCGGTGTCTCCTGGCCGAAGTCATCGATACTGCTGATAAATTCACCACTTTCGGTGCTGTACATTTCCAGGCTCATGGTCAGCGGATTGACGACCATAAGAACAGGGTTCGGCCCCCGGCTAAGGCCCAGTGACAGGCCCCATTCTCGCAGCGCAATACGCATCACACGCTGTTTTTTCGCCGCATCAAATACCCACACTTCCGAACCGCCACCTTGATAGCTGCCGTCTTTGGCATCGGCATGCATAATGATGTAGAAGCGACCCTGGTCGTCCCGGTCAATCAGGACAATGCCTCCCGGTGCCCAGTTCTGCGCCCGCTCAGCATCGGAAACCAGGCTCCAGGCCTCCCCCACCTCCGCTACCTTACCACTGAGATCTACCGGGTGAACAAGGCCTGCAATCGTCGGAAAATAGGCAATATCATTAATAATCGCCGGGCGCTCATAGATGGGCGTGTCATCAGAGCTGAAAAAACTGTCGGTACGAGTCTGTGTTAACAGGGTGCCATCTGCATTCAGCTCGGTGCTCATAAAACGTCCGTCGGCACACAGGGAACTGAAGCCCAATTTGCCGGTGGGATAAACCAAACTGCAACCCGGGGTGGGAATCTCTGCAACAATTTTACGCGTGTCCAGGTTGATGATGGTAGCCGATGTCGCTGGGCTGAAATTGGCGATAGCCAAAAAACGGTCGTTGTCCAGGGGAACCACCGCGTAGCGCTCTGGCATACCGAACAGGCGCTTGCCCGGGAGCAGCATAACTTCCCCTTTAGGAGACAGTGTTTCCTTGTCCCAGATGGTGAGAACGTCGATCCGGTCACCCCGTGTGCCCCGGGGGTGAAAAGCCTCCGTCGCGTATATTTCGCCACGTCGCGGCGACTGCGCAAGGTTGCCCATATAGGAGACATTAAACAGGCCTTTAATAGCGCGCGACGACGTCTCAGCGGCACTGTCTATAATATAAACCTTGCCGTCGGACATATGGAAAAAACCCACATCGTGCACCAGAAACCAATTTGGCGGGTAATCACGGGGCAGGGTTTCGACAGCGTCGGTAGGTTCTATGGGTAATGGCGGCGGGCGACTGTCCTGTGCCGCAAATGCCACCTGGCCCGTGGCCAGCAATACAACCAGTGCGCCTCCAAACATGCTGGCGGCAGCTGAACCTTTTGCACGAAATTTTTTCATCGGGGACATACACTTTATTCCTGTCGTTATTGTGCTCAAGTATAGGCCTGCTGGCCTCAGCCCACCAGCCGGGAATGCCACTAAAGCACGCCTCAGGATTTACTGATCTGCAGAGTCTGGATATTGGTGTATTCCTCCAGGCCATAGCGGCCAAATTCCACACCGATACCGGACTCCTTAACACCCCCAAAAGGTGCATCGGGCTGAATCATCGCATGATTATTAACCCAGGCGGTACCGCACTCAAGCCGAGACGCCAGCGCTGTTGCCGCAGCCACATCACTGGACCAGACCGAACCGCCCAAACCGCAGGAACTGGCATTGGCCCGCTGCAGGGCATCCTCCACATCACTGAACTTAAGAACAGGCAGAATAGGGCCAAAGGGCTCTTCGCAGACCAGGCGGGCATCATCGTCGATATCGGCCACGATGGTGACCGGGAAGAAATACCCCGGCCCCTCCATGGGCTCACCACCGCACAGGAAACGCGCACCTCGGTCTTTGGCCTCCTCGGCCATGGCACAAACCTTGTCAT
>JAUVBI010000043.1 GCA_030591305.1 Pseudomonadota bacterium | reverse complement strand
GATCGAAGTGCCAGGATAGAAGTCACCGTTTATGCCGAGGCCTATAATGAACATCGTGAGCTACTGGTGAAAGACAGTATTGTTATTGTCGAGGGCAGTGTCGGCCACGACGACTATTCAGGCCAACTCGCGATGCGGGCGAAGCGAGTCTCCACGGTGCAGCAGGCGCGGCAACAGCATGCCTCCGAATTACAGATTGAAGTGCGCCAGGACATGGTCAACCCACAATTTACTGAACAGTTGGCCAGCGCCCTGGCCGGTGCAAAGGGAGGCGAATGCCCGGTCTCATTACTGTACCGACAGAATGCTAACCAGGTAGTCATCCGCCTGGGTACCGACTGGCAAGTGGTGCCCAGTGATGAGTTACTACAGGGGCTGCGCGATTGGGTGGGCCGAGAAAAGGTTTCCCTGCGCTACCCCTGACAAACAATCAACCGAGGCCACGCCAGAACAAATGGCTGCCTTTGCTGCGGCGCGTCCGGACAAGTAGGGTCGTGCAGAGGGTCTCTACAGCGGTCCGTAGGGTAAAAAGCGATTGCTGTTAACTTCTCGCAGCCAATACAGAAATTCTTTGTCCAGCTTAAGCCCTCTTTTACGCAGGCTTTTTGCCAGCGGAATGACTGGAGATTTTTCTAGCGCTTCCCAGCCGGGCAGATTTTCTGCAACTACCAGAAATCGAATAAGGTGTAGAAGTTCGTCATCTGAAAGCGCTTCGGTGGCCTTCTGCCAAACGCTGTGATCGACCTTCATCAACCCCGAGAGAGCCTGGCATTCATCACCGGACATATGCTCTTCTAATTCCGACAATTGATCACCTATACTGTAGGCGATGAGTTTTGCCAGGGTATCTGTACTTAGTTGAATATGGTGGGACTGCGCTTCGGCGGCGGGGTCCCAGGATCCCAGAGACATGGGCCAATCCTGATTGTGATTCATTTGTGGGCTATCTTAGCGATCCTGTATTGCAGTGCAATGAATTTGTTTAAAATATCTACAAAATAGATAATACTCATCAGCTCAGGAAAAATCTTTCATATAATAATGGAGAATAATATGCAACTACGACGATTACTAAAGCCTGGTGTCGCATTGCTAGCGGGTACATTTGCACTGTCGCTACAGGCGGCGGAAAAGCCTAATATTCTGGTGTTGTGGGGTGATGATATCGGTATCACCAACATCAGTGCCTACAGTGATGGCATTATGGGTTACCGGACCCCCAATATAGACCGTATTGCCGACGAGGGCATTCGTTTTACAGATTACTACGGTGACCAGAGCTGTACCGCAGGGCGCTCCTCTTTTATTACCGGCCAATCCGGCTTGCGCACTGGTTTGACCAAAGTGGGCCTTCCCGGCTCTGAAATGGGCCTGCAGGATCGCGATATCACTATTGCCGAGATGCTCAAGACCCACGGCTACAGCACGGGACAATTTGGTAAAAACCACCTGGGTGACAAGGATGAGTTTCTGCCCACCAACCACGGCTTTGACGAATTTTTTGGTAACCTCTACCACCTGAATGCTGAGGAGGAGCCTGAAGATCCCGATTACCCCAAAGATCCTGCTTTCCGTAAACAGTTTGGCCCCAGGGGTGTCATCCACTCCTACGCCGACGGGCGTATCGAGGACACCGGCGCGCTGACCCGCAAGCGGATGGAAACTACTGACAAAGAGTTTGTCGCAGCTGCCAAGAAGTTTGTCGATAAAGCGGTGAAAGACGACAAGCCCTTTTTTGTGTGGCTGAATACCACAGGCATGCACTTTCGTACTCATCCCTCCAAGGAGAACATGGGCAAGTCTGGCCAGGGCGTTTATAACGATGTCATGGTGGGGCACGATGATTTGATCGGCGAAATGCTCGACCAACTGGATGATTTGAAAATTGCCGATAACACTATTGTGTTTTACTCAACAGATAACGGTGTGCATTTTAACACCTGGCCCGACGCCGGTATCACACCGTTTCGCAGTGAGAAAAACTCCAACTGGGAAGGCGCTTACAGGGTTCCTGCCATGGTGCGCTGGCCGGGTAAAATACCTGCGGGCGTCGTATCCAATGATGTTATGTCTCACCTGGACTGGATGCCTACCTTCGCCGCTGCTGCGGGTGATGTTTCACTCACGCAGGATTTACTAAAAGGAAAGCGGGTGGGCAGTAAGAAAGCCAAATTACATCTGGATGGTTATAACTTCCTGCCGTACCTGACAGGTGCCGCAGAGCAAGGCCCTCGCAAGGTGTTTCATTACCTGGATGACGGTGGTATGCCCGTGGGAGTACGCGTAGGTGACTGGAAAATTGTTTACGCGGAAAACCGTGCCCAGACTATGGCGTTATGGGCTGAACCTTTCGTGACCTTGCGTTTGCCCAAGATATTCCACCTGCGTAGAGACCCCTATGAACGAGCAGACCACAACTCCAATACATACTGGGACTGGATGTTGGACAAGGCGCCACAGATGTATAGAGGCCTGGCCGTAACAACGATGTTCCTGCAGACTCTGGAGGAGTACCCACCCAGCCAGAAGCCGGACTCCTGGTCAATAGATGAGCTGACTGATGCCTATTTGAAATCGTCTAAATAGCCTTCATTTTTCCCCGGAAACAGGCGCGCCTTGAGGCGCGCTAATCCGTTGTGGCAGTCTTCCCCGATAAGGTATAACGCCGGCACCATCAGCAAGGTAACCAGCAGGGCAAAGGCCACGCCAAAGGCCAGTGACAATACCGCAGGTTTCAAAAATTGTGCGTCGGTAGAGCGTTCCATCATGATAGGAATCAAGCCCACAAACGTGGTCACGGTTGTCAACAGAATTGGCCGGAAGCGCTTCACGCCCGCTTCAATCACGGCCTCATAGTAGCCCATTCCCTCATCGCGTAACCTTCGTATGTAGTCCACCAGCACCAGGTTGTCGTTCACCACCACCCCCGCAGCGGCACCGATACCGAAGTAGGAAAACATGGCCATGGAAACACCCCAGGCAAGGTGGCCGTATATCGCACCCATAAAGCCGAAGGGAATTGCCGTCATGATTAACAGTGGTAGCCAGTAGGATTTGAAGGCAACCGCGATAACGGCGTACATCATAAACAGGGCGATGGCATACAGGGCAAGAATCTCATTAAAGAATTCTTCTTCATTTTCCTGTTGGCCGCCTTTCAACACCAGCAGGCCAGGATATTTTTCTTTCAGCGTGGGTATGTAGTTGTCCTGCAAGTCTTTGTTGATATCGCTCATCAGGTCGGAGTTGAGGTCTGCCGTAACACGCACCACACGCTCACCATCGCGTCGCTGAATACGCTGTACCCCGGAAGCTACTTCAATTTCGACCACAGACATCAGGGGCACTTCGCGTTTGTCTGCGGTGCGCACGCGGAAGTTGCTCAGGCTACTGAGGTTCTCCCGCAATTCCAGCGGGTACTTCACCATAACTTTTACATCGCCATTCTCACGGGGCAGGCGTTGTACTTCCTCGCCGTAATAGGCCTGGCGAACCTGCCTGGAAACCTGTTCCAGGGTAATGCCCAGTTTCTCAGCGCCGGGCAGCAAACTCATATGAATTTCGTCGGACTCGCCACGCAGGCTGTCGCGCACATAGTAGGTGCCGTCGTAGCTGCGCAGTTGTGTTTGTAGTTCCCGGCTGGCCTCTTGCAAGAGGTCCATGTCACGGTGGCGCAGCAGATAAGTAATGCCTGGTCCGCCATCGTTCATTGTGTAGTTCACCTTGATTTCATCTGCGTCCGGAATGTCTCCAACCAGTTCGCGCAGGCGAGTTGCAGCCTCCTTGGCTGACATGTCCCTGATTTCGGGTGGGGAGAGGCGCACAATGGCAATAACACTGTCCCGCCGTGAGCGGGTATACCAACCCTCGATAAGTTTTCCGCTACCACCGCTACTTTCTGCTGCCTGCTCTATTTCCTCGATTAATTTCCGCTCGGCAAGCTGCAGTTGATCCAGTACGGCCAGTGCCCGGGAGTAGGGTGTACCGGTTGGCATTTGAACATTAATATAAATTTGCTCGGCTTCCACCTCCGGCATAAACGAAAACTTTACCCAACCTGAGGTGAAAATACCGACACTGATGATAAAGCTTGCGGCAAAAATACTGGTGGTCAGGTAGCGATGATCAGTGGCCCATTCCAGCAATCGGCGATAGTGGGTGTTGGCAAAATTAATAATACTGTGTTCTATTTTCTTTTGCCGCAGAGCTAGCCCCTTTAGATTTTCACGTGGCTTCATGTGGGCGAGGTGGGCAGGCAGAATAAAAAATGCCTCGATCAGGGAGATGCTCAGAGCCACAGTAATGACAATAGAAAATTGCCGGGTCATCTGCGCACCCTCGGAACTGAGGAAAAACCACGGTGCGAAGGCGATCATGGTTGTGATGACGGCAAAAATTACTGGCTTGGCAACCGCATTGGCTCCCATAATGCTGGCCGCTACACCACCACCCATTTTTTCCGCGTGGTCGTGGATACTTTCGCCCACCACGATGGCGTCATCCACGACAATGCCCAGTACCAGCAGGAAGGCGAAGGTGGACATGACATTCAGGGACACATCGTTGCTCGGGAGTAACGAGAATGTACCCAGAAAGGCCACGGCAATTCCCGCGGTGACCCACAGGGCAACCCTGGGGCGCAGAGATAGAATAAGCACGAAGAACACCAGCAGTAAACCCAGGTAGGCCGAGTTTGAAATAGTTTTCATCCGGCTTTTATAGATGTCGGCGGTATCGAACCACATGGTCAGATTTACACCCTGGGGTAGTTTCGGCTGAACTTCTTCCATCCAGGCCTTGACTGCATTACTGGCTTTGACCACCTGCATATTCTCGGTGCTGAGCATCTGGATCAGCACTGCGGGCTCACCATCCATGGTGGCCAGAATTTCGTTCTCCTCGTAACCGTCAATCACGCGGGCGACATCGCCCACCCGTATGGTTGCCCCGTCGGAAGTCTGGCGTATGATTATCCGCTCAAAATCCTCCTGGGAATCTGCCATATTTCTGGCGCGCAGTCGCACGTCGCCGGTGGCGGTGCGGATCTGGCCCGAGGACACGTTGATAGAGCTGGAACGAATGGCGGCGGCCACATCGCTAAAGCTGAGCCCGAAGCGGAGCATGGAGGACTCGGACAGCTCTATAGTGACTTCTTCCTTACGTGCTCCGAACAACTCTACAATAGAGACGTAGGGAAGAGCCGCCACTTCGTCGCGAAGGTCTTCTGCCAGGCGGGTGAGCTCTCGTTCGCTAACATTGCCATGGACCGCCACGCGCATCATTTCCCCCCGGTACTCTGTGCGTTTGACCTGGGGCTTTTCAATATCCCTGGGCAGGGAGTTCACTGAATCCACGGTGTTCTTAACATCATTGAGAAAGGTATTAATGTCGATAAATGTGTAGGTTGAAACATCCAGCCTGCCATAGTTTTCAGCGGCGGTGGAGCGCACGCGACGGACACTGTCCAGGTTGGTCAGGGCCTCCTCGATACGGATGATGATTTGCTCTTCGACCTCCTGCGGCGCAGCCCCGGGCCAGAACACTTCAATCTCAACTTCCTGTGCTTTAAAAATGGGGAAGGCTTCACGCTCCATCGCCTGAAACCCCAAAAATCCTGCCAGCAAGATACCGACCATGAGTAAGTTCGCGGCTACCGGATTGTTAGCCCACCATGCAATCATTCGTTCCATGTCAGCTACCCTCAGTTTTTGTTGGCAGGCTCTACTGCTATGAGTGCCATGCCCTGTACTGCATTGCGAATGGGTGAGGTAATAACGTGTTCACCTACCTCCAGGCCGCTAGAAACGATTGCTCTTGTAGACGAGCTATGCACCACATTGACAGTGCGAATCTGCAATAAGTCGTCTTTGATGAGGTATACCATGTCGCCCGCCCTGAGTGCGCTGCGGGGAATTGTGTACGCGTTAGTTAATTCGCGCCCCTCTATTTTAGCCTCTACAAACAGGCCCACTGCCAGGGGCATTCCCCGCTCGGATGCATTCTTGCCATAGGGGTCTAAGACCACAGCGCTGGCATAGAGCATACGGGTGCTTGGGTCGATGGACGCGTCCAGCCTGACCAGCTTTCCCTCCCAGTGCTGTACCTGGCCTGCGACGACGGCACTGAAACTGACATTCGGTCCACCGCCTGCAGCTGCGGTATAGCCAATGGGTAATCCAAGGGAGGCCAACTGTGAGTCGTTCAGGGGCAGGCGAATTTCCACCACTTCGGTTGCAAAGGCACGCCCAATAACTGTGCCAGGTGTGAGGTACTGACCCACGTCTACCCGGGTGCTTATCATGCGGCCCTCGAAGGGCAGGCTGATATGGGTGCGCTCGAGATTTAGTTGAGCCTGTTCGAGCTTGGCTTGTGCGGCTACCAACCTGGATTTTGCCTGGGCGAGCTGGGGCTTTTTCAGGGCCAGGGGCGAGGGCTTGGGCGTGTTGCGCAGCTGCTGGCGAGCGACCTCCGCATCTGCCAGTGCCTGCTCCATACCCACCTTGGCCTCGGCCACATTCGCCCGGGCTTGACTGAAGGCCAGCTTGTAGTCGGCATCTTCTATTTTTAGCAGCGGGGTATTGGGTTCGATCTTTCCCCCTTCGGTGAATTCAGGCGACACCGAAACGACGCGGCCACCAATCTGGGCTACCAGGTCGATCTGGGTGCGAGCCCT
Source organism: Pseudomonadota bacterium (assembly GCA_030591305.1). The sequence continues at coordinate 9,208 of JAUVBI010000043.1, read as the reverse complement.
GACATCCCCCTGGGTGACCACCTCCAGCGACACGGTTTCGCGCTTGACGCTTTCGGTATACACACTAATGGGGCGTGGGCTTTTCTCGTTCTTTTGAGGCTCTGGCTTGGATACATGCAGCAAGTTGTAGGCGGCAAAGCCACCGATTAGCACCAGTACCGGGGCCGCTACACGGATTAGTTTTCTTTTCATCATTGAACTCTAATTGACCTGTGTCATTGCCGGCGATTCTCGCAGGTAATCATGTCAATGCCTATGAATTATTGACAGCAGAGGCCGGGGTGGGCCCTATTTGAGATGAAGTGAGTGATTAGAGCGGTGAAGTTGATCGGAAAATAGCCATTGACCCTGCGGGTAAGTCATGTACACTGCGCCCAGCTAGGAAGTACGTCATATATTTATGCACACCATTTCGATGTCCCGTCTGTTTGAGTCTCGTCCTGATCTTCATAAGTAAATAGCAAATCATTCCAGCCCAATGGCTCTCGCATATGGCGAGCGCTTTAATTACTCAATGAAAGAATAGGATATTATTATGTCTACAACTACCGGTACTGTTAAGTGGTTCAACGAATCTAAAGGTTTTGGTTTTATCGAGCAGGAATCTGGTCCTGACGTTTTTGCACATTTCAGTGCAATTTCTGGTGCAGGTTTCAAGACTCTGGCCGAAGGCCAAAAAGTTGAGTTCACTGTAACTCAAGGCCAGAAGGGTCCTCAGGCAGAGAACATTGTTGCCGTTTAAACCCCTTGGTTGTGGCATCTTCGGATGCTGAAAATTAGCGAGACTTAGCGGTCTCGCTTTTTTTTGCCTGGCCGAAAGATATACGGAAAGCTATGCCTGCAGTTTTTTCTGCCCGGACATAGTCAGGCGAGTAGCGGTAAATACTGACATCGAAGGTTGAGCGCGACCCTCTCTGCCCAGTGCGTCCAGCTGTGCGTAGAACCAGTATTGCACACCGAAGATGGCCATGGTGCGCAATGTTTTGTTCTTGTTAAGAAATGCGAGCCAGGGCGGAAACATGGACAGTTGGTTTTCGTAGCGTGGCAGTTCATCCAGGCCCTGTAGCAAATGGATGGGGGCATCTGTCATAATACACATGGGACGCCCGAGGCCGATCAGGTCGGCGCTGCCACTGGTAATAGCCTGTTCCATGGTGTCGCGCCTGCGAAACCCGCCAGTCACCATAAGTGGAATAGAAACCTTGTCCTTCATCGCTAGGGCAAAGTCGACAAAATACGCCTCGCGCGTCAAGGTAGATGCGGCGACGTTTTGCTTTTCTTCCTCCTCCAGGCCTTCGACACCTAATAATTTAGGCTGCTCATAACTACCACCGGATATTTCAATCAGGTCAACACCGGCTTCCTCCAGCCACTGAACTACCTGCAGGCTGTCCTCGAAGGCGAAACCGCCTTTTTGAAAATCTGCACTGTTAAGTTTTACAGCCACGGGGAAGTCCGGGCCAACAGCCTCGCGTACGGTCTTAACCGCTTCCAGAAGTATTCTGGCACGGTTGTTCAGCTCGCCCCCGTACGGGTCAGTGCGCTGGTTACTGCGCGGGCTCAGGAATTGGGATAATAGATAGCCGTGTGCCGCGTGCACTTGCACTCCGGTAAAACCAGCTTCTTTTACCGCGGCGGCACAGATGCCGAAGCGGTGCACAATATTCTCGATTTCTGCGACTGTCAGGGCAACTGGTTGCCCAAACTGCCCGCCGGGCAAATCCACCTTTACTGCCGAGGGGGCCTTGGGGTGCCGGTTGACGTTTTTCTGTGTCTGCCGACCGGCATGGCTGATTTGTGCCCAGAAGTGGTTGCCATTGCGTGTGGCGGCCCCTGCCCAGGAGGCCAGTGCACTGCGCATAGCTGCATCGGGCTCGCGATCGATAATGACATTGCCAGGGCGCTCCAGGTGGTCTGCATCTACCTGAATATTTCCACTCAATAACATACCTGCACCACCATCACTCCAGAGAGCGTATAGCCTGTTCAACTCGGGCGTGGGTACACCCTGTGCTGTTGCCAGGCCCTCGGTCATAGCCGCCTTGGCAATTCTGTTGGGCAAGATAGCGCCGCAGGGTAGCGCCAGTGTTTGTGAAAGGATGTCGGACATAATATTTTCCGGCTGGTGAAATGGAGAGCGTAGCTTATCCTCATTGTGAAGAAATGAAAAATCTAATCTTCTGTCGCCACACTTGCTTCGAAACGAGTAACCATCAGGTATACTGCGCGCCATGAATGCCGCTCGTAAAATCCTGCAGACCGTCTTCGGTTACGAATCATTTCGCCCGCCGCAGGATGACATCATCCAGAGTGTTATCGCTGGTGGTGATGCCCTGGTTTTAATGCCTACCGGTGGTGGCAAATCACTTTGTTACCAGATACCGGCGCTGGTCCGGCCCGGGTGCGGGGTTGTGATATCACCCCTGATTGCGCTGATGCAGGATCAGGTAACGGCCATGCGCCAGATTGGTGTGCGTGCCAGTTTCCTCAACTCCACGATGACGGCAGATGCCGCCAGGGAGGTTGAAGCTGTCTTGCGTAAGGGCGAGCTCGACTTGCTGTATATCGCACCTGAGAGGCTCAATCAGGAGCGAACCCTGGCGTTATTGCAGGCCTCTGACATCGCCCTGTTTGCCATCGACGAGGCCCATTGTGTTTCCCAGTGGGGCCACGATTTCCGGGCAGATTATTTGCGCCTCGGGGTATTGCATGAGCTCTTTCCCGATGTGCCTCGTATCGCACTCACGGCAACGGCGGATGCCCGTACGCGGCAGGAGATTATTAAGCGGCTTGAGCTGTCGAAGGCCGGGCAGTTTATCGCGGGCTTTGACCGCCCCAATATTCGCTATCGCATTACCTTAAAACACAATGCCAGGGATCAGTTGCTGCGTTTTTTGAAAGAAGAGCACCCAAGCGATGCGGGGATTGTCTACTGCCTGTCGCGCAGGAAAACGGAGGAGACAGCCTATTGGTTGCAGCAGCAGGGGTTTAATGCCCTGCCATACCATGCCGGTCTGGATGCTGGAACCCGGTCTGACCACCAGTCCCGATTTTTGCGCGAGGAGGGCGTTATTGTAGTGGCCACCATCGCCTTTGGCATGGGTATCGACAAACCCGATGTGCGTTTTGTGGCACACCTTGATCTACCTAAAACCATTGAGTCTTATTATCAGGAAACGGGCCGGGCGGGCCGCGATGGCGAGCCCGCCAATGCCTGGATGGTATATGGCCTGCAGGATGTCATTAAATTGCGCCAGATGATGGAGGGTTCGGAGGGCTCTGAAGAGCACAAGCGAGCCGAACAACATCGCCTGAACGCCATGCTGGGCCTGTGTGAAATTACCAGTTGCAGGCGACAGACGCTGTTGGCTTACTTTGGTGATGCTCAGGAAAAGCCCTGCGGAAACTGCGACAACTGCTTGCAACCCGTGAGTACCTGGGACGGCACCGAGGCTGCCAGAATGGCCCTGAGTGCGGTGTATCGCACCGGGCAGCGCTTTGGTGTCAGTCACCTGGTTGATGTGTTGCGCGGCGGGCAGACCGAGAAGATAGCCCAGTTCAACCATCAGGATCTGGTGACCTATGGCGTGGGCAAGGCGCTGGATAACAACCAGTGGCGTTCGGTATTTCGCCAGTTGGTTGCCCGGGGGTTTCTCAGTGTCGACCTGGAGCGCTTCGGGGCTCTGCGCCTGGAGGAAAAGTGTCGCCCGCTGTTACGCGGCGAGCAGAACATAGAACTGCGGCGTGATACACAACAGAGCAAGGCCAAACGAACAACAAAAACACGGCTGCCCGTAGATATCGACGTGGCGCTGTGGGAAGCGTTGCGCGAATGCCGCCGGGAGTTGGCGGAGGAGCAGGGGGTGCCGCCCTATGTTATTTTCCACGACCGTACTTTGCAGGAGCTGTGTGTAAGCTTGCCACAGACGATGTCACAATTTAGCGACATTGGTGGTGTGGGTGAACGCAAATTGGAGAAATACGGTGCGATTTTTCTTGCGGTAATCAACGAACATCTGTCCCCATCGACTACAATGCAGTGATGTTTAAGCTCGATTTAATAGCAGTTACATATCAGGCTGCAATTCTTGCTCAGCATACTTCATATTAAAACCAATACGATTTAACTGCTTACCAAGGATATTCACTCATCCCGATAACTGTCAATCGCAGGGCAGGCACAATATAAATTTCTGTCACCATAAACGTTATCTACCCGGTTAACCGGTGCCCAGTACTTGTCCTCACGCAGTGACTTAACGGGGTAGGCAGCCTGCTCGCGGGAGTAGGGGTGCTCCCAGGTGCTGGCGGTGATGTCTTCCAGGGTGTGGGGGGCGTTGGTCAGGGGGTTATCTGTTGCGTCCAGCTTACCGTCCTGTACCGCTGTTATTTCCTCGCGGATAGCAATCATGGCATCGCAGAAACGGTCCAGTTCTGCCAGCGATTCGGACTCGGTTGGCTCAACCATGAGGGTGCCGGGAACCGGGAAGGACATGGTGGGTGCGTGAAAGCCAAAGTCGACCAGGCGTTTGGCGATGTCTTCAGCGGAGATACCGCTTACTCCCTCTATAGGACGAATATCCACGATGCACTCATGTGCCACATTGCCGTTGGTGCCGGTGTACAGTATTGGATAGTGGCCCTTTAGTCTGTTGGCGATGTAGTTTGCATTCAGTATGGCAACCTTTGTTGCCTCTACTAATCCATTGCCTCCCATCAGCGCAATATAAGCCCAGGATATCGGCAGAATAGATGCACTGCCATAGGGTGCAGAAGATATAACATCGTTATTAGCATTCAGCCCGGGTACACCCTGCACCGGGTTGGTGGGCAAAAAGGGCTGTAGATGTGAGCCCACGCCTATAGGACCCATGCCCGGGCCGCCACCGCCGTGAGGAATGCAGAACGTCTTGTGCAGGTTGAGGTGGGAAACATCTGCACCAAACTTGCCCGGTGCGGCAATACCCACCAGGGCGTTCAGGTTGGCACCATCTACATACACCTGGCCGCCGTGCTTATGTATTACCTCACACAGCTCGATAATAGACTCCTCGAACACACCGTGGGTAGAGGGGTAGGTCACCATGATCAGTGCCAGGTCTTCGGCATGGCGGGCGGCCTTTTCTTTAAGATTATCCATATCGATATTGCCCTGCTCATCGCACTCCACAATAACCACTTTCATGCCAGCCAGGGCGGCGCTGGCGGGGTTGGTGCCGTGGGCAGAAGAGGGGATAAGACAGATATTTCGCTGCTGGTCGCCCCGGCTTTCATGGTAGCGTTTGATGGCCAGCAAGCCGGCGTACTCACCCTGCGACCCCGCATTGGGCTGCATGGAAATAGCATCGTAGCCGGTGCACTCCTTTAGCATATGCTCCAGTTCATCCAGCAGGGCGACATAACCGCCGGTCTGCTCTACGGGCACAAAAGGGTGCATGCCGGCAAACTCCGGCCAGGTGATGGCGAGCATCTCTGTGGTGGCATTGAGCTTCATGGTGCAGCTGCCCAGGGGGATCATGGCGCGGTTGAGGGCAATATCTTTTCCCTCCAGACGGCGCATATAACGCAGCATTTCGGTTTCTGAGTGGTAGTTGTTAAAGATGGGGTGTTGCAGGTAGTCGATGCCGCGCATCAGGGCGTCGGGAATGCCGGCCTTCTCCTGTACTTCTTCGTCTACGGTGGTGGTCGAGGGCAGGGTAGATTTGCCGCTGAATACCTGCCACAGGGCCTCGATGTCATCGGCGCTGGTGGTCTCATCGACAGATATGCCCAGCTTGTCTTCCCCAATGATGCGCAGGTTCATGTCGTTGGCCAGTGCCCGCTCGATAATCTCTTTTTGAGCCCCGCCCACGGTGTAGGTAAGGGTGTCAAAATAGCTGCTGTTGTCAGCCTTAAAGCCCAGGTCCTGCAAACCTTTGTCGAGTATATTGGTCAGGCGCTGGATGCGGCTGGCGATGCGGCGCAGCCCCACGGGGCCATGATACATCGCGTAAAACGCGGCCATAATGGCGAGCAGGGCTTGTGCTGTGCATATATTACTGGTGGCCTTCTCACGGCGAATATGTTGCTCGCGGGTTTGCATGGCCATGCGCAGGGCCTGGTTGCCGCGGCGGTCTATTGAAACACCGATAATACGCCCGGGGGTGGAGCGCTTATATTTATCCCGGGTGGCAAAGTACGCTGCGTGGGGCCCACCAAAGCCCATGGGAACGCCGAAGCGCTGGGTGTTGCCCAGCACCACGTCGGCATTCAGGGAGCCTGGAGATTTCACCAGCAGCAGGGCCATAATGTCGGCGGCCACCGCCACCAGTGTTTTATTCTCATGGGCGCGCTCTATGAGGGGGGCAATATCCTCGAGGTGGCCATAGGTGCCGGGGTATTGCAGCAGCAGGCCGAAAGCTTCTGTGGAGCCCAGCAATTCATTCGGCTCGCCAACGACAACCTCGATATCCAGCTCTTTAGCCCGGGTTTTAACCACGGCGATGGTTTGTGGGTGGCAATCGTGGGCCACAATGAAGGTGTTGCTGCGGTTCTTTTTATTAACCCGCTGCAGCAGGGTCATGGCCTCGGCGGCGGCTGTTCCCTCATCCAGCATGGAGGCGTTGGCCAATTCCATGCCGCTCAGGTCCAGAATCACTTGCTGGAAGTTCAGCAGGGCTTCCAGGCGGCCCTGGGAAATCTCTGGCTGGTAGGGTGTATAGGATGTATACCAGCCTGGGTTTTCCAGCACGTTTCGTTGAATAACAGCGGGGGTGTGGGTATCGTAGTAGCCGGTACCGATGAACGACTTATTCAGTATATTTTTTTGTGCCAGTTTACGCAGCCTGGCAATGACGGCCTGCTCGGTTTGGGTTCCCGGGAGGTCCATGGCCTGTTCGCGGCGAATTGCGCTGGGCACCGTGGCTTCGATCAGCTCATCCAGGCTGCCGTATCCCAGCGATTGTGCCATTTTTGCCTGTTGTTTTGGTGTTGGGCCAATATGGCGTTGGATGAAGTCTTGATGATTTTCCAGGTCGTGTAAGGAAGCGCGGCTCATGAGGGCTCCAGAGAGGGCGTGGGTTGAATCCAGAGTGAATTGTCTGGGCGCGATGTTATCAGCAGAGCCCGTTTCGGGCAATAAATCATGCATAGGCACGACAACATTAGAGGAAATTATATGGATATTGTAACGCCGGAATCATTGGGGATGAACAGTGAGCAGCTGGCCCGCATAGGCGAGCACATGCGGCGTAATTATGTGCAGCCCGGGAAGATTCCGGGTAGCCTGACACTGGTCTCCAGACACGGCAAGGTCTGTTATCTGGATGTGGCTGGCATGTCCGATGTGGCGCGCAAAACTCCGCTGACAACCGATACCATTATGCGTATTTACTCCATGACCAAGCCAATTACCTCTGTGGCCTTGATGACCCTGTTTGAGAAGGGCCTGTTTTCCCTGTCTGACCCGGTTCACCGTTATATCCCCTCCTGGAAAAACCTGCGAGTACGAACTGCAGGAGCCTGGCCGCTTTTTGAGACGGAGCCCTGTAAGCGCCCCATGACCATTCGTGACCTGTTTATGCATACCTCAGGGCTGACTTATGGCTTTCTGCATTCTTCCAATATAGATCGAGTTTATCGAAAACAGAGAGTGGGGGATCCCCGCCCTGGATACACCTTAAAAGATATGATGGATCAGTTGGCTGAATTGCCGCTGGAGTTCTCCCCCGGCGAGCGCTGGAACTACTCCGTGTCTACGGATGTGCTGGCCTACCTGGTGGAAGTCATCTCCGGCATGAGCTTTGAAGCGTATCTGCAGGAAGTGATACTGGACCCCCTGGAAATGGTTGACACAGGATTTAATATCAATCCTGACAAAGTCTCCCGTCTGGGTTCTTGCTACCAGCGCAATATGAAAAAGGAACTGGTGTTACAGGACGATGGGCAGGCCAGTGAGTATCGGGGTCGTGCACTGCTTTCCGGTGGCGGTGGGCTGCTCTCCACTCTGGGTGATTACAACCGGTTCTGTCAGATGCTGCTCAGTGGCGGCACGTTGGACGGCCAGCGCATTATCGGTTCGCGTACCCTGGACTTTATGACCGGTAATCACTTGCCGGGCGGAGTGGATATGTCAGAGTTTGCCACCGGCAGTTTTAGCGAGACGGCGTACGAAGGTGTGGGCTTTGGTCTGGGTTTTGCCAATAAGGTCAACGCGCTGCAAAATGGTTTCCCCGCCAGCAACGGCAGCTTCTTCTGGGGTGGTTTGGCCAGCACACTATTCTGGGTAGACCCAGTGGAGGAGTTGGTGGTGATATTTATGACACAGTTGATCCCCTCCAGCATCTTCAACTTTCGCGGCCAGCTAGAAGCCCTGGTATACGCCGCCCTGGATTAGCCCCCAAAAACCGGGGACAAAACCGGGGACCAAAACCGGGGACAGACCCCTATTAAAAACCGGGGACTGTCCCCGGTTTTTAATAGGGGTCTGTCCCCGGTTTTGGTCCCGGTTTTTAAGCCACCAGCATCTCTTGTTATTGCAAATGATAATGATTCGTATTATCATTCCTTTCAAATACATAACTCAGGGGTGTCAGGTGTCAAATACGAGCATTGTTCAGCGGACGCTAAAGGCGTTCCTGCTGATTGTGGCTATGGTTTCTCTCTCTGCTAATGCAGCGCAGGTAATGCCCACAATGGAAGAAATGTGGCAGATTATTCAGCAGCAGCAGAAACAAATCCTCGAGTTACAGCAAAATGCGCAGATTACCGAAGTAAAAATCGAGGCGACAGCAGATGCAATTGAGCAGGTGGCCAGCGCCGATGTTTCTACGCTTTCCCGTTGGGCAGAAAAAACTACCCTGGGAGGCTATGGTGAACTGCACTACAACAATCTTGAAAATCAGCTGGATGGGGGCAAGGACGACAAAGACGAGATCGACCTGCACCGCTTTGTATTTTATTTTGGCCACCAGTTCACCGACGAACTGCGTTTTTATTCCGAGTTTGAAGTTGAGCACGCCATTGCGGGTGATGGGAAAGTGGGCGAGGTAGAGATCGAACAGGCTTTTATCGAATGGGATTATGCTGACAGCCACCGGGCTGTAGGCGGTGTTTTCCTCATGCCTGTAGGGATATTGAACGAAACACATGAACCCGATACCTTCTACGGCGTTGAACGCAACCTGGTTGAAAAAAATATTATTCCAGCCACCTGGTGGGAGGGTGGTAT
>JAUVBI010000170.1 GCA_030591305.1 Pseudomonadota bacterium | reverse complement strand
TGCTCGTGGAACACAGTGGCTGTTGCTTTCCCTCGCTGAACATCAGGGCGTCACCGCGGCCGCCAATAACTGTTATGTCGTATCGCTTTTGGAAATAGGCCGCTGTCCCGACATGGTCGAGGTGGCCATGGGTTAGAATTAGATAGTCAATGGAGGAGGGTTCAAACCCTGCCTCAATCATATAGGCTTCTATTTTCTTTTCATCGCCCGGGTTGCCACTGTCGATCATGACGCGCTTTCCATCGCGCTCTACCAGATAGACCTTGGCGTTGTTGACTGTAATTGTGGTGACATCCAGGTTTTCGTGTATTTGTTCGTGCAGCAGGTTATCCCGGGTGGAAAACAAAATAGTGGAGACCACGCATGCTATTGTAATAATTAGTATAAACAGTATGTTACGCATCATATTTAATGCTCATTATAATATTGTAGTAGTGATGAATAGCATTGAATTTTGGCTCACTGACATGCTTGAAGCACCAATTATGTAGTGAAATTGAAGAAATATCGAGCCTTCCAGAACCGCCCTTGAATTTGCTACTGCTCGACCCCATATTCCAAGACTAAGAGAACGTTCTTCTTTAGTTAAACTACCAATGACCCGAGGCCAATATGACCGCTGATGTAAAAAAAGAAACTCTGGGATTCCAAACGGAAGCAAAACAATTACTACACCTGATGATTCACTCCCTGTACAGCAACAAGGAGATATTCCTGCGCGAGTTGATCTCCAACTCGTCTGACGCGATAGACAAGCTGCGCTTTGCAGCGCTGGCTGATGAGGGCCTGCTGGAAGGGCAGGGCGATTACCAGATTACTGTGGATGTCGATAAAGAGGCGAATACTATTACCCTCAGCGACAATGGTATCGGTATGACTCGCGATGAAGTTATCGAGAACCTGGGCACTATCGCCAAATCGGGCACTGCGAGTTTCCTGAATAATCTAACCGGTGATGAGCAGAAGGACTCCCAGTTGATCGGCCAGTTTGGTGTGGGTTTTTACTCGGCTTTTATTGTTGCCGACAGGGTGGAAGTGCACACGCGTAAGGCAGGAGAGGATACTGACAGCGGTGTGGTGTGGGAATCTCATGGTGAGGCCGAGTTCTCTATTGAGGGCAAGGAGAAAACCGAGCGAGGAACCACGATTACCCTGCACCTGAAAGCCGATGGCAGCGAGTTTGCCGATGACTGGCGAGTGCGCAGTGTTATCAAAAAATATTCAGATCATATTTCCGTACCGGTAATGATGGCCAAGCCACAGACGCCGCCAGCAGAGGGTGAAGATGCCCCAGAGAACCCCGAAGTTGAATATGAGGCAGTCAATGCAGCGACGGCTCTGTGGACACGTCCCCGGTCAGAGGTGAGCGACGAGGAATATCACGAGTTTTATAAGCACGTCTCCCATGATTTCGAAGACCCGCTGACCTGGAGCCACAACAAGGTGGAGGGGAAGCTCGAGTACACCAGCCTGTTATACATGCCAAAAAAGGCACCCTTTGACATGTGGAACCGTGAAATGTCCCGCGGTTTGAAGCTGTATGTACAGCGTACATTTATCATGGACGAGGCAGAGCAGTTTCTACCCCTGTATCTGCGTTTTGTGAAAGGAGTTGTTGACTCCAACGACCTGTCGCTCAATGTGTCCCGTGAAATTTTGCAGCAGGATCCCGCTGTGGATTCCATGCGCAGTGCGCTGACCAAGCGCGCACTGGATATGCTCGGCAAACTTGCCAAGGCAGAGGGTGATGACTACAACGCGTTCTGGAAAGAATTTGGCCAGGTATTGAAGGAGGGGCCTGCGGAGGATTTTGCCAACAAGGAGAAGATCGCCAAGCTGTTGCGCTTCAGTAGCACCCATACTGACGTTGAAGCGCAGAACCAGTCGTTGGAAGACTATGTCGGCAGGATGCAAGAAGGCCAGGACAAAATTTACTACGTGGTTGCCGAGAATTTCAACACGGCGAAAAATAGCCCCCATCTGGAAGTGTTCCGCAAGAAGGGCATCGAAGTACTGCTGCTATCTGACCGGGTAGACGACTGGTTGATGAATCATATGCAGGACTTCGATGGCAAAACGTTTCAGGACGTGGCTAGAGGAGCCCTGGATTTGGCCTCCGACTCGGAAGAAGAGAAGGCGGAGCAGGAGAAGGTTGCCAAAGAAAGTGAAGCATTGGTGGAACGTTTGTCTGCCGTTTTGAAAGGCAAGGTGGAGGAGGTCAGAAGTACCAATCGACTTACCGACTCAGCTGCCTGCCTGGTGGTTGGTGACGCTGACATGGGTGCACAGATGCGCCGTATCATGGAGGCTGCAGGACAGGCTGTGCCTGAAAGCCTTCCCACACTGGAGGTTAATCCGGCTCACCCACTGGTTGTGATGCTGGATCAGGAGCCCGACGAGGACAGGTTTGCCGATCTCGCTTCGGTTATCTTTGATCAGGCGACCCTGGCCGAGGGTGGCCAGTTGGAAGACCCAGCAGCCTTCGTTACACGTCTCAACAAGCTATTGTTGAAAATGAGCAGCTAGTTTCCGCTGTAGGAGTGGTATCATCCAGTGAACTATAAACGGGATGTGCCACGAATACGCTGGGAAATAATGATTATAACCATAGTTCGACACGGGGAGGCAGGGGATGCCCTGCGGGATAAAGATCGAGAGCTCACCAATGCTGGTATCGATGATATCAGTTTTGGCAGTCACCAGCTGCGTGACCTGTGCGGAGACAAGTCCCTGGTACTTCCCGGACACATTTTTTACAGCAACTGGCGCAGGACTACCCAGACGGCAGAGGTGCTCGCAGCGGCTTTTACCGCATCGTTAGCTCCCATGGAGGCACTGCTGCCCGGCAGGGCGCTGACAGACGTCGACAACGCGCTGTCTCCCCTTACGGAGGACATTTCCCATTGTATCCTGGTTGGGCACCAACCCATGGTGTCCATGCTGGTGGAACACTATATCGATGATTCTGGCCGGGTGCCGTCACTGTCACCGGGAGGGCTTGTATCTATCTGGCTGGACACCCCGGCAGAGGGTTGCGGTGAGCTTCTTTTCTGGGCGCTGCCACCGGAGTACCGGGGCTACGTATGAAGCCTCGCCAGCAATGCTGGGAGGTAAATGGCCTGCGAATAGAGGGGCTGTGTTGGGGCGATAATTCTCTTCCTCCCCTGTTAGCTCTGCATGGTTGGCTGGACAATGCGGCCAGCTTTGAAAGGCTTGCTCCTTTGTTGTGCACTCACCAGATTGTCGCCCTTGATTTGACCGGTCACGGCCGCAGTAGTTGGCGCTCAGAGGATGCCACCTATCAAATCTGGGATGATTTGCCGGAAATTTTTGGCGTGCTGGAGCAATTGGGCTGGAAAAACTTCGACCTGATGGGGCATTCCAGGGGCGCTATTATCAGCGCTATTATTGCCAGTGCAGCCCCCGACCGTGTCAATCACCTGGTACTACTCGATGCTGTATTACCCCATGCTATCCCGGAGGAAGATTTCCCCAAGCAGATGGCAAGATTTCTGCGCGACAAACCCAGGCGACTGAATCGTGAAAGCCGTGTTTATGCCACTGTTGAGGACGCCGTGGCTGCGCGTACAAAGTCGGGGCTGTCAATGGAAGCAGCGAAAACCCTGGCACAGCGGGGACTTGCACAGCACCCGGACGGTCATAGGTGGGCCGCCGACCCACGCCTTTTTGGTGCGTCTGCAGTGAAACTAACCGAGGGCCAAAACAGGGCTATACTTGAGAGTTTGACCATGCCAACGCTCTTTCTGCAGGCTGAAAATGGCCTGGGCCAGAGTTCCAATATGCTACAGCGGACAGAAGAACTTGTAGGAAATATACAGTCGGAGCTTGTTCCCGGCGGGCATCATTTTCATATGGAAGGTGATGTTGCAGCGATTGCAGAAAGAATAACGCGCTTTCTACTGTCCTCGCCCTGATTGCCAGGGCTTTATTTTGCTAACGCCTTAGTTGTAGCAGCGACAAAAACTCATCGCGGGTTTTTTGCGAGCTGCGAAACGTACCCAGCATGGCAGAGGTTTTCATCAGGGAGTTTTGCTTCTCCACCCCGCGCATCATCATGCACATATGCTGTGCCTCGACAATAACACCCACACCCTGGGCCTGGGTAACGTTCATAATCGCCTCGGCGATCTGGCGAGTGAGTGTCTCCTGGATTTGCAGGCGTCGGGCAAATACATCGACAATGCGCGCAACTTTGGATAAGCCCAGTACTTTGCCCGTGGGGATATAGGCAACGTGGCATTTGCCAATAAATGGCAGTATGTGATGTTCGCACAGGGAGTACATCTCAACATCCTGTACCAGTACCATTTCATCGGAGTCTGAAGGAAACAGCGCATCGTTTACCACTTCCTCGACAGACTGCCCGTAACCACGGGTCAAAAAGCTGAAAGCCTTGGCTGCTCTTTTAGGCGTGTCTACCAGTCCTGGGCGTGTCACATCCTCGCCGATATCTGCAATAATTTTAGCCCAACTGTCTTCCACGAAATGATCTCCTGTGATCTGCCCCGCAGGGCCGGCGATATTACCAACCTCGCTGGCTCAAGGCAAACGGGGTAAACTGAGCCGATGAGCGCTGACACAACAGATAGAGACAATCCAAAAACGGTGGGTGAGGCACTGAAATACTGTGCGGAGCGCCTGGCAGTCAGTGATGTTTTTTATGGTCACGGGACGGATAACCCCTGGGATGAAGCAGTGCAGCTGGTACTGGGAGTTGCCGACCTGCCGGTTAACTCCGATGAAGGTGTTATGCCGCACCCTTTTGATAAAAAGGCCCTCACCAGGCTGCAAGCCATGCTGCGTAGGCGTATTGATGATCATGTACCCTTGCCCTATCTACTGGGACGCGCCTGGTTTGCAGGGCTGGAGTTTTACTGTGATGAGAGAGCCATAATACCGCGCTCACCGATTGCAGAATTAATCCTTCATGAATTTAAGCCCTGGTATCAAGGGCCCAGACCCCAGCGAGTGCTGGACCTTTGCTGTGGGGGGGGGTGTATTGGCCTTGCCGCGGCGCATTATTACCCACAGCTACAGGTCGACCTGGCAGACCTGGATGAAAATGCCCTGGCTCTCGCCACAGAGAATGTCACTTTGCATGGATTACAGGCACGTACATCCGTCATTAAATCTGATTTGTTTACGGCGTTAAAGCCACAATGCTACGACCTTATTCTCTCCAATCCCCCCTACGTGAATCAGAGCGACCTGTCGTCCATGCCCAATGAATATCACCATGAACCTGCCCTGGCTCTGGGTTCCGGTCCCGACGGCCTGGCTCTGACCCGTATAATCCTGCAAAGGGCCGCCGGTTTTCTTAAGTACAGCGGCCTGTTGATTGTGGAGGTGGGCAACAGTTGGGAAGAACTGGAGGCACTTTACCCGACTGTCCCCTTTACCTGGCTGGAATTTGAAAACGGCGGACACGGGGTGCTCGCTATAACTGCGAAAGAGTTGCAAGAATACAGCACCAGCTTTGCAGGATAAGCGGTATAATAATCCTCACCATACCGGGCGCAAAGCCCCAACCGTAAAAGGTACTATCTGACATGGCCGGTAACTCCATCGGAAAATTGTTTACCGTGACGAGCTTTGGCGAGAGTCATGGCCCGGCACTGGGTTGTGTTATCGATGGCTGCCCACCGGGGCTGGAACTGGATAGCTCCGACTTGCAGCGCGACCTGGATCGCCGCAAACCCGGCACATCGCGTTTTACAACGCAGCGGCGCGAGGCAGACGAGGTCAAAATTTTGTCCGGAATTTTCGAGGGCAAGACCACGGGCACACCTATAGGGTTGTTAATTGAAAACACAGACCAACGCTCAAAAGACTACTCCAATATCAAAGATAGCTTTCGTCCCGCCCATGCAGACTATACCTACACGCAAAAGTATGGCGCCAGAGATTATCGTGGAGGAGGGCGCTCATCGGCGAGAGAAACGGCCATGCGGGTTGCCGCGGGTGGCGTTGCAAAAAAATACCTGGCGACACACTATGGTATCCAGATTCGAGGCTATTTGTCAGAACTGGGCCCCATCAAGGCCGAAGTTCTGGACTGGGATGTGGTCGAGAGCAACCCTTTCTTCTGTCCCGATGAATCCAAAATAACGCAGATGGAAGAGTTTATGGCGGCACTCAATAAGAGTGGTGACTCCATAGGGGCGAGAATTAATGTGGTGGCCACGGGTGTGATGCCCGGTCTTGGTGAGCCCATATTTGACCGGCTTGACGCCGACATTGCCAGCGCCATGATGAGTATCAATGCCGTTAAGGGCGTCGAAATAGGCGCCGGATTCTCCTGTGTTGAGCACAGGGGCAGCGAACACCGCGACCAGATCACGCCGCAGGGCTTTCTCAGCAATAACGCAGGCGGTGTGTTGGGTGGAATTTCCAGTGGCCAGGATATTACGGTCAGTATGGCTCTCAAGCCCACCTCCAGTATTCGCCTGCCAGGTGCTTCCATCAATATTCACGGTGAGCCAATCGAAGTTGTGACCCACGGGCGTCATGACCCCTGTGTCGGGATTCGCGCCACACCCATTGCCGAGGCAATGCTGGCTATTGTATTAATGGACCATATGCTGCGCCATCGTGCACAAAATATGGATGTGAAATCAGTGACGCCAGTGGTGCCCGGTGCGGTAGGTTCTACAAAATCTGCCAGTGTTCCACATACACGTAGCTAAAGTGGCCAGTGGCATGAGTAAAGCAAACAGGCGCTATATTCGAACGATTGTTTTGGCCGTGCTGGCCATGAGCAGCCTGATATGGGTGGCTATCGACCAATTCGGAATTTCACCCCAGGTGATGTGGGACCTCTTTCTGGCCACGGCCATAGGGGCGGGTGGTATTATACTGGCGGCGGCAATTGTTGTGTTGCTTGGGGTCGGTTTAAAAAAACTGGCCGGGCGCAAGCAGAGCGATC
>JAUVBI010000191.1 GCA_030591305.1 Pseudomonadota bacterium | reverse complement strand
GCCACACCGTTCACTGCACAAATCACTGGCTTTTCCATGGTGGTGATTTGCAAGATCAACGGGCTGTAATATTTCTCGACAGAATCACCCAGGTCGGGCAACTCTGCCCCTGCTGTCACAGAGCGGTCATTGAGGTCCTGCCCAGCACAAAAACCCCGGCCATTACCGGTGATTAATACCGCTCGTACCAATTTATCTTCCGCTGCCTGGGTCAGCACCTCACGCACTTCACCGTGCATTTCAGCGGTGAAACTGTTTAGTGCATCGGGGCGGCTCAACGTCAGTACAGCAACGCCCTTGTCGATAGCAAATTCAATATTCTTATAACTCATTATGTCTCTCTCTTGTCTCTACGGCTGTAACTCAGGCGTCGCGCTGCGCCACTAAGGTCAATATGTCGTAAACAGCCACTGCCTCTTCGTGCTGGTTGCTGACTTCAATAGCCCACACAACCACACCAGTTGCCTGTTCACCCGGCCTGGGGGCTTTTTTAACCTTTCGTTTCACAGACAGCTTCACCCGAATGGTGTCACCCGGAGCAACCGGCTCTATAAAGCGTAAATTCTCCAGACCATAGTTTGCAATCACCGGACCGGGTGAAGGTTCTACAAACATTCCCGCTGCCGCTGAAATAATAAAATAACCATGTGCCACTCGCTTGCCGAAAAACGAGTCTTTAGCGGCGATCTCATCGAAGTGCGCATAAAAATGATCACCACTGATGCAACCAAAATTGACAATATCTGCCTCAGTGACAGTGCGCCTGTGGGTAATCAGTGTTTCACCAATGGTGAGGTCTTCAAAATACTTTTTGAAGGGGTGTATATCATCGCTATATACCCGTGCACCGGGGTGATACTCGCCGGTAATGGCCATCAGGGTAGTGGGCGAACCCTGTAGAGCTGTGCGCTGCATATAGTGTTTTACTGCACGGGCACCCCCCAACTCTTCGCCGCCACCGGCACGACCGGGGCCGCCGTGAATAAGATTGGCCAATGGTGAACCATGCCCGGTTGACTCACCGGCACAATCTCGGTTCAGAATTAACATACGACCGTGCCAGGGAGCGGCGGCAAGAATAATCTGCCGCGCCTCGGCATCATCATAGGTGTAAAGGGAGCCCACCAGGCTGCCCTTGCCCAACTGGGCAATAGTGACGGCATCCTCGAGGCTGTCATAGGGCATCAACGTACTAACTGGCCCGAAGGCCTCTACACCATGCACCAATTTTTTATTTAAAGGGTCATCACAGCGCAGCAATGTAACCGGATAAAAAGCACCACTGCTGTTATCAGCACCCTCTATAGCGAAGTCACTGGTGCCGCCCAATATCACCTCACATTCAGTGGCCAGTTGATCGACCTTGGCCTGCACATCCCGCGCCTGGTCTCGACCTATCAGGGGGCCCATACGCACACCGTCGACCGATGGGTCACCCAATACCGCTTTAGACAGACGTTGCCGCAGCGCCTCTGTCACAGCCTCCATTTTTTCTGCAGGCACAATGACACGCCGAATGGCCGTGCACTTCTGCCCCGCCTTGGTGGTCATCTCTTTTGCAACCTCTTTAATGAAGAGCCCGAACTCCTCATCGTCCTCCGCAACCGACTTGCCGAGAATGGCACAGTTGAGAGAATCGGCCTCCATGGTGAATGGAATAGATTTAGCAACTATATTCGGGTGGCTTCTAAGCTTGTGCCCGGTGCTGGCAGACCCGGTAAATGTCACCACATCCTGCTCTTCCAGGTGGTCCAGTAAATCTCCGGCACTACCGCAAATTAATTGTATGGCGCCCTCGGGGAAAAACTCTCCGGCGATCATCTCGCGCACCATGGCCTCCGCCAGGTATGAGCCCGGTGTAGCGGGCTTAATTATGACAGGCATACCCGCCGCAAGGCTTGGGGCAATCTTTTCCAACATACCCCAGCAGGGAAAATTATAAGCATTGATATGGACGGCGACACCCGGCTTGGGCGAGAGAATATGGCGACCCACAAAGGTACCATTGGCCGACAGACGCTCAATATCGCCCTCAACCATCACCACATCATTGGGGAACTCCCGGGTTACCAGGCTGGCGAAACTGAACACGGTGCCAATACCACCCTCTATGTCTATCCATCCGTCAGATCGGCTGGCACCCGTGCGGGCAGAGAGTGTATAAAATTCCTCTTTTTTGGATATCAGGTGTTTGGCCATGGCTTTCAGTGCCAGAGCCCTGTCATGAAAGGTCAGCTTTCTTAAAGCCGGGCTGCCCACTTCGCGGCCATAGCGTGCTATACCGGCAAAGTCCAAGCCTGCACTGCTCACCTCATAGATACTCTCGCCAGTGACGGCATCAGACAGCGTCACCCCGTCACTTTCGCCGGTGCGCCATTCTCCCGCTACATAACTTTGTAACTTCATCACCTGTCCTCTTTGTTTATTAGTATAATGCGTAACGAAAGCCAATATGATACATAACTATACCGGCATTTGATATTTTATGTAATACTTTGCCTCTGGGCAGGTGAAATAATAACAACTGAGAATTGAATATGAACAAGCCAGTCGTCAGCTACCAGTTACAGAATCAACTTGGCATTATCCACATTGACAACCCCCCAGTAAATGCACTCTCTCACCCTGTTAGAGCCGGGTTAATGGCGGCGCTGGCGCAGGCTGCAAAGGATACAAGTCTAGCCCTGTTAATTCTATGCCGAGGCCGCACCTTTATCGCCGGTGCCGATATTACGGAGTTCGGGAAGCCCCCCCTGGAGCCCCACCTGCCCGATGTTATTGCAGCCATAGAGAACTTTCCCAAACCCGTGATAGCGGCCCTGCACGGCAACGCTCTCGGAGGCGGACTGGAAGTGGCCCTGTCGGCTCACTATCGCTGCGCTGTCGCCACCACAAAGCTGGGATTACCAGAGGTCAAGCTGGGCCTGCTACCCGGTGCTGGTGGCACCCAGCGCTTACCCCGAGTGGTGGGCGTAGAGGCTGCACTGGACATGATGACAAGCGGCACACCCATATCGGCACACAAAGCGCGGGAGTTGGGGCTGGTAGATGAAACACTCGAAGGCGAACTGGAAAGCACTGCCATCGACTACGCCAATCGTTTGATTGTAGAGGGTGCACCTGTGCGCCCCACAGGAGCACAGCGCGCAGACGCACCGGATTCAGTTGATTTTTATGATCAATATCGCAATAAAATTGCCCGTAAATCTCGCGGCCAGATTGCCCCGGGATTCATCATTGAATTGGTAGAACTGGCCACTCATACAGACATAGATGAGGGGCAGGCGGTAGAGCGAGAGCGTTTTATAGAATGCCGCAACTCACCCCAGGCCTCAGCCATGCAATATGTATTTTTTGCTGAACGGGCCACCGGAAAACTTGCTGATATTCCAAAGGACACCCCGGTTCTACCGGTGCAATCTGTAGCTGTTGTAGGCGCTGGAACCATGGGGGGCGGTATAGCTATGTGCCTGGCCAATGCCAGCATTCCCGTTACTCTGGTAGAGACACAACAAGAATTTTTGGACCGCGGCATGGCGACCATTAAAAAGAACTATGCCACCTCCGTAAAGCGCGGCCGCTTCTCGCAAGAACAGGCAGATGCCTTTTTAGCCAACTTCTCCGGCACCACAAACTACGCCGATATTAGCGATGTCGATGTTGTTATTGAGGCCGTATTCGAAAATATGGACATTAAAAAAGAGGTTTTTGCCAAGCTCGATGCCAGCTGCAAACCCGGCTGTATTCTGGCCACTAATACCTCCTACCTTAATGTTGATGAAATCGCCGCCACAACCAGCCGACCACAGCAGGTTATAGGCGCCCACTTTTTCAGCCCTGCCAATGTCATGAAATTACTCGAGGTGGTACGCACCAAAAAGACCTCACCAGAAGTGGTACAAACCTTTATGAAACTGGCTAAAAAAATAGGCAAAATTCCTGTAGCAGTTGGTGTCTGCAACGGCTTTGTGGGCAATAGAATGCTAAAGGGCTATGCTCGTCAGGCCCAGCTATTGCTGCTGGAAGGTGCCAGCCCAGAACAGATAGACCAGGCAATGCAAACCTGGGGGATGGCCATGGGCCCTATCGCGGTCGGCGACCTCGCGGGGCTGGATATAGGCTATCGCTCCCGCCGAGACCAGGGTATAGAGTCACGCTCTATTAAAGAGTCAACTCTCGCCGATACTCTCGTTGAAATGGAGCGTCTGGGACAAAAAACCGGGGCCGGCTACTACCGCTACGATGCACAAACACGCGAGCGCCAATCCGACCCAGAAGTCATTTCCCTCATAGAGACTATAGCGGCCCAATGGAATGTCGAAAGACGTGAGATAAATGATACTGAAATTGTAGAAAGGCTCATTCTGGCGCTGGTCAATGAAGGCGCCGCTATATTGAAGGAAGGCATTGCAGCGCGGCCATCAGATATTGATATTGTCTACCTCAATGGCTACGGCTTTCCAGCCTGGCGCGGCGGGCCCATGTATTACGCCGACACGCTGGGTCTTGATATTGTCATCGACAAACTGAATGCCCTGAAAGCGTTGACGGGTGACCCCTGCTGGGAGCCCTCGGCGCTGATACTGGAAATCAGTGAAGCCAGCATGACATTGGGCTCACTTAATTAGATACAGAATACTTGATCTTGGCTCTTATTGTGTATTATATTTACTCGATAGATCTCCCCTATAGAGCAGAGCTCATGCAAATGCTCAGGGGCCGATAACAGCACTGCAAACTGGACAGGAGATGAAACCTGCATGAAAGAAAGCAGTAACAGTTATTTCCAGCTGTTTTTCCAGCAGAATTACGACAGCCTTGTGCGCTTTTTGAGCTCTAAATTTACCGACTACGAGGAGGCGCAAGACCTCGCCCAGGATGCCTTTTATAATGTTATGAAGGCAAAAAATGCAGAGGAACTGGAGCACGCCCGCGCCTACTTGTTCCAAACCGCCTCAAATCTCGCCCTCAACCGGATTAGAAAGAAAAAGCGACAGGATCTTTACCAGCGCAGTGTGGCGTTGGCGGCCAACCCCGAGCAGGATGGCGCACTTGCCTCACCCGAACGGGCTGCGGCAGCCAGGCAACAACTACAGCAGGTTGAAAAAGCCCTCAATAGCCTGCCGAAAAAATGCCGCCGTGCTTTTTTGTTGCACCGATCTGGCCAGATGACATACCAACAAATTGCTGCTGAACTGGATGTTTCTGTGAGCACTGTAGAGAAGTACATGATCAAAGCGTTGGAACAATGCCGAAAAAAAGTCCAGTGGGGCTCAAATTAGTTGTGAGGTAAACGGCTCACCAGTTGTTATACTGGGACGCAGGTAATACTTCAGACTAATGACCCCGAAACATGAACTTCAGGAAAAATAAAGAAACTGCTCTGCAGGAAGCAACCAGCTGGTTTGTGCAGCTGGATGCCCCCGAGATTGCAGACAAAACCAAATCTGCCTTTTTTGTCTGGCTGGATGCGGACAATGCCAACCAAAAAGCCTACATCGAAATAGAGAAATTATGGGGAAAACTGGAAGTTGTTAAACAATTTCCACTGGATGACACGCCTCTCCAGGGCAATTGGTTTGCCTCTTTTTTTCGTGCCCGGGGCCCTGTCGGTGCTTTTTTTTCCATCACGCTTATCGTCAGCCTGGCCGCATTTCTTTACCTGCAAGCTCCCACAACGACTGAATTTGAATACTTTACCGCTATCGGTGAGCGGGGTGATTTCAGGCTTGAAGACGGCTCATTACTGCAACTGAACACCAACTCCGCGGTGTCGGTTCGCATGGAAAAGTCCCGCCGCCTGCTCACGCTGAAGCGGGGTGAAGCGTTTTTTGATATAGCTCCCAATGCCGACCGCCCCCTGACAGTCCAGACCACCGGTGGCATGGTCCAAGTGCTCGGAACCCGATTTAATATACGCCAGACCGGTTCTGGTAGTGTCATAAGCGTCATTGAGGGGCTGGTGGCAGTCACAACGCAAATTGAAGCAGACCCTACGGCGAACCGTGACTTCAAACCCGACGTCACTCTCTCGGCAAACCAGCAAACAGTGCTG
>JAUVBI010000195.1 GCA_030591305.1 Pseudomonadota bacterium | reverse complement strand
TTTGAAGCAGTTTCCCCGGCATGGAGCCAATATAAGTCCTGCGATGACCACGAATTTCAGCCTCATCGCGTACTCCGCCCAGTGCCATGCGCACAAACTTCCGATTGGTTGAGCGAGCAATGGACTCACCCAACGATGTCTTGCCCACACCGGGCGGCCCCACCAAACACAATACGGGACCCTTCACCTTACGCACACGTTTCTGTACTGCGAGATACTCAAGGATCCGGTCTTTCACCTCGTCCAGGCCGTAATGATCCTTGTCGAGAATAGCTGCGGCATTCGTGAGGTTGTGTTTTACCTTGCTACGCTTGGACCAGGGCACGCTGACCATCCAGTCGATATAGCTGCGCACCACTGATGCCTCTGCTGACATCGGGGACATCATTTTCAGCTTTCCAAGCTCGGTGAGCGCCTTTTCCTTGGCCTCCTCCGGCATCCTGGCCTCGTCAATCCGAAGCTGCAGCTCATCCAACTCGCTGGGGGCCTCATCCATTTCTCCCAGTTCTTTCTGGATAGCCTTCATTTGCTCGTTGAGGTAATACTCGCGCTGGCTCTTCTCCATTTGCTTTTTGACCCGACCACGAATCCGCTTTTCGACCTGGAACAGGTCTATTTCGGCTTCCATCAGGCCCAGCAGGTGCTCAAGGCGCGGGCGAATATCCGTGATCTCCAAAATTCGCTGCTTTTCCTCCAGGTTGACGCTCATATGGGCGGCGATGGTATCCGCGAGCCGCCCCGGCTCATCGATACCACTTAAGGAGGTCAGCACCTCAACAGGCACTTTCTTGCTGAGATTGACGTATTTCTCGAACTGGGTAATGGTTGAGCGGAGTAACCCTTCTACCTTGTCTTCCGGGATTGCATCACTAATGACTTCGCGCACCCCCGCGGTGGCCGAGTTGCCATCATCATTAACACTGTCAACCACCGCCCGGTAGCCGCCTTCAACCAACACCTTGATGGTGCCATCGGGCAGTTTGAGGAGCTGCAGGATGTTTGAGACGGTACCCATCTGGTATATATCATCGGCACCGGGATCATCGTCTGCGGCGTTGCGCTGGGCCACCAGTAGGACCTGTTTGTCATTGGCCATGGCACTTTCAAGTGCCTCAATGGATTTCTCCCGGCCTACGAATAACGGCAGCACCATGTGGGGGTAGACCACCACATCGCGCAGGGGCAGCAGGGGAAGTTCGATGACAGAGGAAGAACCCATAAACGTCTCCGGGTTAAGCAGATTTTCAGGTATTGCAACCAGTAAGGTGGGGGCGGTTTTCCAAAATACAAGCGCCTGACACTACTTCGGGCCTGAAAGGCCCGCCACCAATAGCCAGCCCGGCGACAACGCCGCGGGGCTACTCGTCAGTTGATGCCGCCCTGGGAGTGGGCTCATTGCTCTGGTATACCACCAGGGGCTCAGAGTCACCGCGAATAACTGACTCGTCTATGACTATCTTGCTCACATTGCTTTGCGATGGGATGTTGTACATGGAATCCAGTAATACACCCTCAAGAATGGAGCGCAGACCGCGAGCTCCCGTTTTGCGCTCCATGGCTTTCTCGGCAATCGCACGCAAGCCGTCCTCGCGAAAATCGACCGCCACCCCTTCCATGTCAAACAACTTGGCGTATTGCTTGGTAAGTGCGTTCTTGGGCTCTGTCAGTATCCGGACCAGTGCCTCAATGTCCAACTCCTCCAGCGTCGCAATAACTGGCAGGCGCCCTACAAACTCGGGAATTAGCCCGTACTGCACCAGGTCTTCCGGCTCGAGATCAAATAACAGCTCACCAACATTGCGATTCTCGTCTTTGCTTTTGATTTCGGCAGAGAAACCTATGCCGCCCTTCTCTGATCGATTCCTGATGACCTTATCCAGGCCGGCAAAAGCGCCACCGCAAATGAACAAAATATTGGAGGTGTCGACTTGCAGGAATTCCTGCTGTGGATGTTTGCGCCCGCCTTGTGGCGGCACGGATGCCACTGTCCCCTCGATGAGTTTGAGAAGGGCCTGTTGTACGCCTTCCCCGGATACATCACGTGTAATGGAGGGGTTGTCGGATTTGCGGGAAATTTTGTCAATTTCATCGATATAGACAATACCCACCTGGGCCTTTTCGACATCGTAGTCACACTTCTGCAACAATTTCTGAATGATGTTTTCCACATCTTCACCGACATAGCCAGCCTCGGTCAGCGTAGTTGCATCGGCGATGGTGAAAGGCACATCGAGTAGACGAGCAAGGGTCTCGGCCAGTAAGGTCTTGCCACTACCCGTAGGGCCAACAAGGAGGATATTGCTTTTACCCAGCTCTACATCCTGGCTGTTTCCCGGGCTATGGCGGAGGCGCTTGTAGTGGTTGTAGACTGCGACCGAGAGCACTTTCTTGGCATGACGCTGGCCGATGACGTACTCGTCCAGAATGGCATTGATTTCCTGGGGTATGGGCAAGTGGTCTTGCCCTGAATCGCTGCCGCTGTCCTGCACTTCCTCGCGAATGATGTCATTGCAAAGATCCACACACTCGTCACAGATGAACACCGAAGGCCCGGCGATGAGCTTACGGACCTCATGCTGGCTCTTGCCGCAGAAGGAACAATAAAGCAGCTTGCCGCCGTCACTGGAATTTGTGTCATCTTCGTTCATTCGGCCCTACGCCTTATATATCAATGCATCATCGCCCTGTATTGTACGATGATGTCTTTTGCGGGTATTTGCAAGCCCTGAGGAGGCTAAAAGGTAGATATCCTGTGATTCTGCGAGCCTATTCACGGACCTGCGGCCGCTGTAAACAGGCACAACACTTCCAGGCTACTTTTCAGCACCGGCAATGGAGCGGCTGGTCAAAACCTCATCGATCAATCCGTATTCTTTACTCTGGGTGGCATCCATAAAGCGGTCACGCTCTGTGTCCCGCTCGATAACTTCCAGACTCTGGCCGGTATGCTGTGCCATCAACTCATTGAGCCTCTGGCGAATGATCAAAATTTCCTTGGCCTGAATTTCAATATCGGTAGCCTGACCCTGGGCGCCACCGCTGGGCTGGTGGATCATCGTCCGGGCATTTGGCAGGCAGTAACGCTTGCCTTTGGTGCCACCACAGAGCAAGAAGGCGCCCATGGACGCGGCCTGACCTATGCACATGGTACTGACATCAGGCTTGATGAACTGCATGGTGTCATATATGGAAAGTCCGGCGGTTACCGAACCCCCCGGGGAATTGATATACACGTGGATGTCCTTGTCTGGATTCTCCGACTCGAGAAACAGCAGTTGGGCAACGATCAGATTGGCCATGTAGTCCTCGACCGGACCAACCACAAAAATAACCCGCTCTTTCAGTAGCCTGGAGTAGATATCGTAGGAGCGCTCACCGCGCGCAGTCTGCTCGACCACCATGGGAACCAGCCCCAGGTTATTAATTGTGTTCTCGTTTTGTCCGTTAAACTGAGATGACATGCGAACCTTCCCCTGGTTAAGGTCGATCAAGTATAAGCGACTGGCGGTTTTTGATCCGCGTAATTATGCATCATGTTGGCCTTGAGTTTGGGCCAGTGCCTCCTGGTAGCTACACACCTTCTCTACTATATTGGCATTCTCCAGCAGCTTTTCAACCATCTGATCTTCCAGCACCTTGGATTCAACGGGTGCGAGCTGTTCCTGGCTGGAGTAGTACCAGTTAATAACCTCTTCCGGGTTCTGGTAAGTAGACGCCAACTCCTCGACTGCTGCGCGCACCTTGCCAGCATCCACCTCTAGAGCGAACTTGCTGACCAGCTCCGACAATACAAGCCCCAACTTTACCCTGCGCTCAGCATTTTCCGTGAACATTTCGTCTGGTAGTAAGGAATTAAGGTCGAGGTCCTGGCCAGCAGCCCCACCAAATTGTTGGAACATCTGATTGCGCATCGCCTCGACTTCTCTTGCGACCAGTGCGCGCGGCACTTCCAGTGACGTATGCGCGGCTGAAACAGCATCCATCACCTGCTGCTTAATTTTGCCCTGAACCGCGTTCTTGAGTTCGCGTGCCATATTGCCGCGCACTTCGCTGAGAAACTTCTCCAAACCACCGTCGTCGACGCCATATTTGGCGAATAACTCTTCGTTGAGTTCAGCTGGAATCAGTTCCTGTACTGTATGCAATTTGACTCTGAACTCCACTGCGGCACCTTTTAAGTCCTCGCTGTGGTAGTCATCAGGAAATTTCAATTGCAGGGTCTTTTCCTTACCCGCCACCATGCCGACAACGCCGTCCTCAAACCCCGGAATCATGCGACCGGAGCCCAACTCCAGATCACTACCCTCGGCACTGCCACCATCGAATTCCTCGCCATCGCGGGTGCCCGTATAGTCAATATTGACCTTGTCGCCCTCGGCCGCCGCTCTTTCGGCAATTTCCCAGCTGCCCTGCTGCTTGCGAAAAACCTCGATCATCTTATCCACATCCTCGTCGGTGACCTCGGCGACGGGCTTTTCAACTTCAAAGCCCTTGGTCTCAACGATTTCCACCTCGGGGAATACCTCGAATGTGGCAATATATTCCAGGTCTTTGCCAGCTTCCATATTTTTGGGCTCAATACTGGGCTGGCCAGCCGGCCGCAGATTCTCCTGTATCACGGCCTCCTGGAAAGACTGGCTCACCACCTCTCCCAGAACTTCCTGACGAACTCCCGCACCAAAGCGCTGGCGCATGACTTTCATGGGGACCTTGCCAGGACGGAAGCCCGCCAAACGAGCATTCCCCGCGGCTTTTTGCAACCTGTTATTAATTTCGGACTCTATGCGCTCTGCGGGCACGCCAACAGTCAAACGACGCTCCAAGCCTGAAGTCGTCTCAATAGAAACCTGCATGGTAATTCCTCTACTACTAATCCGAAAGGTGTCGAACGCCAACAGCGTCCGTTCAGTTTGGGCACTTCCCGAGGCCAATTCGCCATCGGGAGGTGTCGCATTAAGTCTGGTGCGGAAGGAGAGACTCGAACTCTCACGCCTTGCGGCACTGGAACCTAAATCCAGCGCGTATACCAATTTCGCCACTTCCGCAGTTATGAATGCCCTGGTGCCGACTGACATCAAGCTAGAATAGCTATCACATTAGCTGCATAACCACTTGATTATTCAGAAATATGATACGCCCAGGCTGTCGCAGGGGGCAGTCACAAGGGCGCAGATTCTGCCACAAAGGCCCAACCGGTTCAACCACTTAACCGCAGGGCATCAGGGCAGACGCAGGGGAACCATGCTTCGCGAGTTTGCTAATCAGTCAGGCATGCGGGATCGAAACGGTATTTCCCCAATAACCAACCGGAGATTTCCCGAGCAGCCGACCCCGGTAGCGCCTGGTATCGCTCAGCGAGTTCTCGACAGCGAGCCTCCCCCATGCCGGACAGCCCCAACTCCTCGAACTCGTGACGGTCCGACTGTAGCTGTTGCCAGGTGCTCGTGCCAATGACCCGCTCCAACCATTCGTTGCTTACCTTTCCCGGTTTGTAAAGCTCGGCCAGGCCCGTAAGTGCCGGCAGGGATAACAAACCCTGGTTCATGGGATTACAGAGATGCCCGCTAAGCAGCGTCTCGGGCAGCAAATCGCGTTGGGGCAACTTGTTTAAATACAGAAAATTACTTCGCGCCGCCCCATCGTTCACCGGGTAGTTGTCCCACAGCAGTACCGGCCTCCGTAACTGCTCATAAATGAACTCGATATCCGACCTCGAAATTGCGTCAGAGCAGACGCGATTACCGGTCCAGAAAATGTCCACGCTTCCAGGTAAATCGCTACCGAGGCGGGGCCAGTAGTCGGCAGGCATGGGGCCAAAAAATTTTTCCAGTACTGGATCGAAGGAGTAGTAGGTGGGGCATACCATTACCCTCACACCAGGCAACCACGATACAACATCAGCGACAATTTCTGCTTGCCGACTGGCAAGCGCATCGAGACCTCCCGGCATATCATCAAACAGGATTGCCAGCAATGGAGCATTGAGT
>JAUVBI010000038.1 GCA_030591305.1 Pseudomonadota bacterium | reverse complement strand
GGCTCAGCGGCTGCTGGCGGCTTTGCCGGTGCAACCATGTGGGCGGCACTACGTTTTGGCGTGGCCCGTGGTATATTTTCCAATGAAGCGGGCCTTGGCAGTGCCCCCATCGCCCATGCCGCTGCACGCACAAATCAACCGGTAGAACAGGGCATGATTGCCATGCTGGGTACGTTTATCGATACCCTGATCGTGTGCACCATGACGGGGCTTGTTATTGTCATCATGGATGTGCTGCCATCGGGCGTTAGCGGTGCGAGCTTAACGACGATGGCATTTTCCAACGCGATGCCCGGCGGCGCGATAATTGTCACCATTGCCCTGTGTTTGTTTGCATTTACCACGATGATAGGCTGGTCATTCTATGGTGAGCGCTGCGTTGTTTTCCTCTTTGGTACGCGGGCTATTACACCATTTCGGGTGGCCTGGGTTGTTGCCATCCCGGTGGGAACACTGGTCGAGCTGGATATGATCTGGTTGATTGCCGATACGCTCAATGCCTTCATGGCCATTCCCAACTTAATTGCCCTGTTACTGCTGGGCCCCGTGGTATTCAAAGTGACTCGAGAGTATTTCAAGTAGAGAGGTTAGCCTGAACAATGGAGAAGAAGTGCCTGACTGAAGAGCTGAGCTCAGTGGAGGAGTGCGTTGAGAAAACCATCGCGCGTGTTGGCAATAAACTGGTATTGGGTGCACCGCTGGGTCTGGGGAAACCGGTGCAATTAATGAACGCCTTTTACCGTCGTGTTGCCGCTGACCCCTCGCTATCTCTACACATTTATACGGCCCTGTCACTGGAGTTACCCAGACCCGGTAGCCACATAGAAGCCAGCCTGGCGGGCCCTATTGTCAAACGGTTGTTTGGCGACTATGAAGAACTCGATTACATGAAAGCCCTGCGCGCCGGAACCATGCCGGCAAATATAGAAGTAAGTGAATTCTATTTTAAAGCGGGGGCAATGAAAAATATTCCAAGCGCACAGCAACACTATATATCCAGTAATTATACCCATGTGGCGCGAGACCTGGTCAACGCGGGCGTGAATGTATTAATACAGTTGGTGGCAACCAGGGAGGTTGGTGGCGTCAGGTCCGTTAGCTTATCCTGCAGCCCCGATACGGCCATCGACCTGGCCGCCAGGTTACATACCCTGAACGACCGCAAGTATGTCTGTATTGCCCAATCCCACGACGACCTGCCTTATATGGAGCAGGATGCCGAAGTGGAAGACGGCTTTTTTGATATGCTGGTTTGTAACCCCAAGTACAATAAAACCCTGTTTGCAGTGCCCAATGCAGTGGTGCCGGTTAAGGACTACGCCACGGCCATTCACGCCTCTAGCCTGATCGCAGATGGCGGCACCCTGCAAATCGGTATCGGATCGCTGGGGGATGCCGTAGCACACGCCTGTATTGTGCGCCACAAGCACAACGCGAGATATAAAGAGATGCTGAGTGGTCTAACCCACCAACAAACAGCACTGGTCGATGAGTGCCAGACTTTCAGCGAAGGTTTGTATGTGTCTACAGAGATGTTCGTCAACGGTATGATGCACCTGAAAGAACACGGCATCATCAAGCGCAAGGTGTACGACAACCTCATTTTACAAAACGGTATTAACGCAGGTGAGATCGGCCACACTATTGATTCGCGTTTATTCGATTATATAAAACGTGAGAAAATGCTTCCGGACGTGCTGGATGAAGAGTCTCTGACGGAGTTAAAGTCCTGGGGCATCATCGAAGACTCGGTCCACCTTAAAGAGGGAATGCTTATTATTGGCGGCAGCAGTTGCACAAACAACAGCGGCGATCCCGATATCTTATCAGCGCTACTCGCCTTGACCGATGGTCGGGATCTGAAGCGCGGGATAATACTACACGGCGGGTTTTTCCTGGGGCCACAGGATTTTTACCAGAAGCTGCGCGACCTGGATGAAGCGGCACATCAACAAATTTGCATGACCAGCGTGAGCAAGACCAACCATTTGCTAGCAGATGTGGAGCTGTATATTGCCCAGCGCCAGAAGGCCAGGTTTATCAACACAGGAATGATGGTTACCCTGACCGGTGCCGTTGCCTCCGATGCGTTGGAGAACGGCTCGGTAGTGAGTGGGGTAGGGGGGCAGTACAACTTTGTTGCCATGGCTCATGACCTCCCCGGCGCCCGATCCATTCTCTGTATACGCAGTACCCGGGGTTCCGGTAAGGCGCTACAATCCAATATTGTGCCATTTTATGGTCATTTGACCGTACCCAAGCACCTGCGTGACGTGATTGTTACAGAATATGGGGTCGCCGACCTGAGGGGCCAGTGCGATTCTGAGATTATCAAACGGCTGGTGAGCATAGCCGATTCACGCTTTCAGCAGGAGTTAGTCGACTTCGCCAAGGCCAATGACAAGCTGGCAGAAGATTATGAGATTCCCCCTGAGGCGCGCGATAATACGCCGGAAAAATTAATGCGCGTACTGGGTTCTGAGTTAGGTGCAGGCCTATTGCCCGATTATCCCTTCGGCACACAGTTAACCGAACAGGAAATTACCCTGGCTGCCAGTTTGCGACGGGTCAAAGCTTTAACGGAAGATCCCAGACATCTGATCAAAGCGGCCTTCAAAGCCCTGCTGCACAACACCGACCATGAGGCGGCTAAACCGTTCCTGGAGCGAATCGACCTGGAGCACCCCAATACCAGCAAGGACTTTTTGGTCAAACAACTGGTCTTGCTCGATCTGGAAGAACGGGGGATGCTGAAAGCAGGCTGAGTTATGCCAAAAAAACACGACAATAAACTGGTTATTGCAATTTCCTCCAGGGCACTGTTCAATCTGGACGATAGCCATGACATTTATAAACAAGAGGGCCTGGAGGCATATTCCAAGTATCAGGTAGAGCGGGAGGATACGCCACTGGAGCCCGGCGAGGCCTTTCCCCTGGTACACAAGCTTTTGCGACTGAACAAACGCCTGGGTGATGACTCCCAGGTGGAGGTGGTGTTGCTCTCGCGCAACAGTGCCGATACCGGCCTGCGTATTTTCAATTCAATTGCCCACCACAAGCTCGACATTACCCGCGCAGCATTTTGTGGCGGTGAAAGCCCTTGGCGCTACATCAATGCGTTTGGCTGTCATCTGTTTTTATCCAATGAAGCAGAGGATGTCAGACATGCCCTGGAAAACGGTGTGGCCGCTGCGACCCTGGTGTCCCACAAGGGCGGTGCTATGGATAGCAATGAGTTGCGCTTTGCCTTTGATGGCGACGCTGTTATTTTTTCGGATGAAGCGGAGAGAGTCTACAAGTCGCAGGGCCTGGAGGCCTTTACCGCCAGCGAACAGGCCGCCGCCCACGATCCATTGAGTGGCGGGCCATTCAAGGCCTTCCTCGGTGCGCTGCACCGCTTGCAACAGGCTTTTCCCGCCTCTGAGGCACCGATACGCACAGCCCTGGTAACCGCCCGCTCGGCGCCGGCCCACGAGCGAGTGATTCGTACCCTGCGTGCGTGGGATATTCGTATTGATGAATCAATTTTTCTGGGCGGGCTCAACAAAACTGAATTTTTGCGTGCCTATCAGGCCGATGTCTTCTTTGATGACCAGCAGTCTCACTGCGAGTCTGCCAGCCCCCATATAGCCACGGGACATGTTCCCCATGGCGTCGCAAACCCCTGAGAATCAGGTTTACTGGTTATTACTTTTTATATTGGCGTTTCCCTTGTTTTATGGCTATTCTTTATAAGAAGGAGAGGAATTGGCATGAAATTACAGCAGTTGCGCTACATCTGGGAGGTGGCTCACCACGACCTCAACGTGTCCGCCACAGCACAAAGTTTGTATACTTCCCAGCCTGGTATCAGTAAACAGATACGGTTGCTTGAGGATGAATTAGGTGTGGAAGTGTTTGCCAGAAGTGGCAAGCACCTAACCCATGTAACTCCCGCAGGAGAGGCGATTCTAGAGGCGGCTGGCAAAGTATTGCGCACAGTTGAGGGCATTAAGCAGGTCGCGCAGGAATACTCCAACGAGAAAAAGGGCAGTCTATCCGTGGCCACGACCCATACCCAGGCCAGATACGCTCTCCCGGCAACCATAGGCAAATTTATGGCGCGCTACCCGGATGTGTCACTGCACATGCACCAGGGGACGCCCATGCAGATTTCTGAAATGGCCGCCGACGGTGCTGTCGACTTTGCTATTGCAACCGAGGCACTGGAGTTATTCAGCGACCTGTTGATGATGCCCTGCTATGAATGGAATCGCTGTGTGCTGGTACCGCGGGATCACCCGCTGACCCAGCTCTCATCCCTCACTATTGAGGATGTGGCAGAACATCCTATCGTTACTTACGTCTTCGGCTTTACCGGCCGCTCGAAGCTCGATGAAGCCTTTCTGGAAAAGGGCTTGAAGCCCCGGGTGGTATTTACGGCAGCTGATGCGGACG
Source organism: Pseudomonadota bacterium (assembly GCA_030591305.1). The sequence goes on along the minus strand of JAUVBI010000038.1, from coordinate 12,219 downwards.
TGATCAAAACCTATGTGCGCCTGGGTCTTGGTATTGGTATAGTCGCCGCCATGGCCTACGATGAGAGAGTGGACTCCGACCTTGTGGCCTTGGATGCCAGTCACCTTTTTGCCAGTAGTATCACAAAAATAGGCTGTCGGCGTGGTACTTTCCTGCGAGGCTATATGTACGATTTTATTGAGGACTTTGCTCCTCATCTCACCCGACAAATTGTAGAGGAAGCATTTCTGCGGCAGAATAAATCTGAAGTAGATGAATTGTTCTCCCACCTCAAACTACCTGTTTACTAAGAAGGAAACAAAACGTGGAATTAGCTTGTCTGGACCTGGAAGGGGTTCTGGTACCTGAAATCTGGATTGAATTTGCCGAGCGCACGGGCATAGAGGCGCTGAGAGCCACAACCCGCGACATCCCGGATTACGATGTGTTGATGAAGCAGCGACTGGCGCTGTTGGAGCAGCACAATTTAAAAATTAACGATATCCAGGCCGTTATTGCCGGGCTCAGCCCGCTACCAGGGGCCATTGAATTTATCGGATGGCTGCGAGAGCGTTTCCAGGTCATTATCCTGTCCGATACGTTTTATGAATTTTCTGAGCCCCTGATGCGCCAACTGGGCTGGCCCACGCTATTTTGCCACAGACTTATCACCGACGGTGAGGGTGCTGTGGTCGATTACAAAATACGCCAGAAGGACCCCAAGCGTGCTTCGGTAAAGGCTTTTCACAGCCTCAACTATAAGGTGATTGCCGCGGGGGACTCCTATAACGATACCAGTATGCTCAGTGAAGCCGATGTCGGTATTTTGTTTCACGCGCCGCAAAATGTAATCGATGAGTTTCCACAGTTCACGGCGGTACACGAGTTCGAAGAGCTGAAACGTGAGTTTTTGAAGGCCAGCGACAGGGACCTGCCGCTGTAGTCAGGAGTCTGTTGCTATTTTAGTAAAACTAATAAATACACCGGGCCTGTTAGCGTCAGAGGTTTTCCAGTAATTGTAAAAACTTACCGACCTTGTCGTAGGTTTCGCTGTACTCCAACTGCCATTGTGAGTCGGCTACGATTCCGCCGCCACCCCAGCAGTAGACCTGCTGCTGGTCGCACAGCAGTGTTCTTATCGCAATATTGCTGTCCATGCGGCCATCAGCGCTGACATATAACATAGAGCCACAGTAGACCTGCCGTGGGTGGGGCTCCAGCTCAGTGATAATCTCCATCGCGCGACGCTTGGGGGCACCGGTAATCGAGCCCCCGGGGAAGCTGTCTCGGAGGAGTTCCCAGGCGCTGCGCCCGGGGCTTAATTCGCCACTGATGGTGCTCACCAGGTGGTGTACCGTCGGATAGCTCTGCAGTTCAAAAAGACGGTCCACGTGGATACTTCCCGGCGTGCAACTACGTCCCAGATCATTGCGCAGCAGATCGACTATCATGAGGTTTTCTGCCCGGTCTTTTTCGGATGATTGCAACTCCCTGGCTGCCTGTTCGTCCGCACGGATATCCGAATACCGCGGCCGCGTACCTTTAATTGGCGAGGTTTCAACGTGTTGCCCATGCAGGGATATAAAACGCTCGGGGGAGAGGCTCATCACCGCAGCACCATCGGGCAAACTCACGAAGGCGGAAAAGGGGGCTGACGCTGCAACACGCAACGCCCTGTAGGCCTGCCACGGGTCCCCCTCAAAAGGGGCGTTAAAGCGCTGGGCCAGATTGACCTGGTAGCAATCGCCAGCCTGAATGTAGTCCAGTATCTGGTCAAAGGCACGCCTGTATTGTGTCTCGCTCAGGTTGCTGGTAAACCTACCGCTTAGAGAGAAAGGCTTGCCGGGTGTTACCGGGGGCGTCTCCAGGCGCAGCAAGAGTTCTCTGCGACGCCTGGAGGAAACAGCGGGCAGAGCCACCAGAACGGATTTTTGCAATAAATGGTCTTGTATGATCGCCCATTCGTAGGCCCCCAGCTGCGCCGGCGAGCGTCCACTAGAGAGTAGCGCGGCCGGGTGCCCCGGCACCTTATTCAGGCCGCTACCGACGTCGTATTCGAGATAGCCCAGAATGCCTCCACAGAATGGGATGTCCTGGGTGGCAGGTTGTATGTCAGCGTAACGATCCTGGTGAAACCGGGAAAGCTCGTCGAAGAATGCATGGCATTTTTTTTCGTTGGCGCCTGCCTGCAAAGCTGGAAGCCCCGCTTCCTCAGGGCAGGCTGTCAAGATGTCGTATCTACCGCGTAGTGAATGGGGTGCGACACTGTCAAAAAATGCAGCGCCAGGTAAGTCTTTTATTCTGTCAAATAATTCACAGCTATCAAGACGGTAGGGTATCTCCTCGAGAATCAGGGTTTTTCTCATTGGCAAGGTCGGGAATAAAACGGGGTCAATGTAAGCACTGAGTATATTCGTAAAGAAGTGAACAAAAGGCTGCGCATAACGTCCATTAGTAACGGTTTAGAAGCATAAACTGAAGGAATTTCATACGTTTTCTCATTGTTGTTGAATTGACTTAAGCCCCTATTTTTATTAAGGTAAGTTGTCTCTAAAAGCTGGCTTGCATCCTAAGCCCGACCGCCACAACATGCAAATTCTCCTGTCTTCCCGGGGGCGGGCATAGTTGCTTTTTCCCCTCAGAAATTATTGTTTGGACCCGATGTTATGAGCAGTACTGATATTGATTTAAACGCCACACTGGACAATCCATTTGCAGAAAATAACGACTGGGAATTTTCAGTGCCAGGCCAATTGCACACAGAACCGGGGCTATATGAAAAAACCCTGAAGTCAGGTTGGGAATTACAGCAACGACCCTATAGAGCGTCAGGTGTTAAGAATACCCAGCGACAACACCTCAAAAAACGTATGACAATATGGGAGCGCATTGAATGCCTGGCAGACGAAGAACCCACGGTGCTATTTCAAAACTGGGGCCCCAACCTCGATGGCGCATCACTGGTAACGGCTCTCATTAAAGTTAATGGTCGGGATGTAGCCCTGTACGGACATGATTTTACCGTGCGCGCTGGCTCCATGGACGCAACTAATGGCAAAAAACTGGCCCGCTTGTTTGAGCTGGCCGCAAAAAGAAAAATACCCGTGGTGGGTCTCAACGACTCTGCCGGTGCCTATATTCCCGCTGGTGTGGGTGGCCTGGACGGCTATGCCGATGCCTTTACCGCCCTGCGCAAGATCAGCGGTGTGGTGCCCAGCATTATGTGTATGTTTGGATTTAATGCTGGCGGGGGTTCTTACCTGCCTCGCCAGGGAAGTTTCATGATTCAACCCAATAACACTTTCTTCGGCTTGACCGGGCCCGGTGTTGTGAAGTCGGTACTGGGTGAAGATGTTACTCCCGATGAGTTGGGTGGCCCCGGTGTACATAGTCAGAGTGGCGTTACCGATTTTGTGGTGCCGGACGAAATGGCAGCGCTTAAGAAGGTGCGGGAATTATTAAACTATTTGCCCAGCCACAACGGGGAGATGGCACCATTGCAGGCCTCCTCCGACCCCGTGGATCGCAAAACCTGGGACATCGATATTCTACTGAAAAAGGCTTTTAACTCGCCCACGGGTTTTAATACACCGATTGACATCAGTATTTTAATCCAACAGTTGTGTGATCACGGTGATTTTCTCGAAATTCAACCCGAGCGTGCCAGAAACACGATTACAGCTCTGGGGCGCATGGGGGGCAACGTCATCGGCTTTGTCGCTAATAACTCCGCTGTATCATCGGGCCAAATCGATATTCCCGCAGCCTATAAAAACGCACGATTCATACGCTTTTGTAATCTCTATAATATCCCCATCATCTTTTTGGAAGATACTACTGGCTTTTTGCCGGGTAAAGAGCAGGAGGCCAACGGAATTGTGCAGGCGGGCAGGGCGATGCTGGATGCCATTGTGGATTTACGCACACCTCGTTTTTTAGTGCTGGTGCGCAACGCGTTTGGCGGCGCCTACGCATCCTATAATAACTATGCCACCGGTGCCGACTTTGTCGTTGCGCTTCCAACTACGCGTGTTGCTGTTATGGGGCCGGCGGGTGTCGAATACGTATACAAGGCTGAACTGCGGAAAATACGCGCTTCAATAGACGGAAAAATCAACGCTGAAACTGAGGCGCAAATGGCTGCAGGCCTAGATGCTGAGGAAGCAAAATCGGCCGCAGAAGCCCTGGTTGGCGATTGGGTGAAGGGCGAGGAACAGTTGCTGGTACAGCGCTACGAGCAGGAGTTAATGAATCCAAACGAAGCATTGAGCCTGGGCTCCATTTCGCAAATAGTCATGCCATCAGATTTGCGCCATGTATTGGCGGCACAAATGGATTTCTGCCTGCGCCACTATAGTGCAGAACCTCTGCAATCGGTGCAGCGAGAGTTTCATTAATCGCTTCATGAAAAAAACAGTGCACACAAGACAACTAATTGAGGAAAACTAGCGTGTCCAACGAACACTATTTGGAAAATGCCCTGATACACAGCGATCGACGCCTGGGGCAAAGTTCATCGCCCTGGGTGCAGCAGTTTGACTGCTCCCACTTAAACCCGCTGATTATTTGCAGGGGCCCCATACGCAAGGAGGCCATGGATGTCTTTAGCGAAATGGGCATAGAGAAATTTGGCATACTTCTGTCTGAGAAAGATTCCATCGTTTACCAGAATGCTCTCGCACCTGAACTGCGTTCATTCCCCAACCCAAACCGGGTACACAGGGTTCCCGATTACAGTGGCGCAAACAAGGAGGAGCGTAATCAACGTATCGCGCAAATCATCCAGATTGCAAAAGATAACGGCTATAACTCGATTTTTACCGGCTACGGCTTTATGGCAGAAGATGAAACTATGGTTGCCGCCATGGAAGGGGCCGGCCTGAATTTTATTGGCCCCTGCTCACGTACGGTACACGACGCCGGCCTCAAAGACGAAGCCAAACGTACAGCGCTTAAAGTAGGCGTCTCTGTCACGCCGGGCATCGATAATGGCACGACCTTAACGCTGTTAAAAAAGTATCCCGATGAAGCCGCCCTGCAAGCGTTGTGTACCGAGCAAGAGTTGCCTGTAACCGGTCTGGACGATGCCAGCCTGACTCTAGAGGAAAAAGCAGAGCTTGTGTTGGCTGCGTCCTATACCAAGGGCATTGACCTGTACACTATCGACGAGCTTTGCGTCACCCTGACCGAAGCTGTGGCAAGAATGAATGCCGAACACCCCTCTAATCGTATTCGCCTAAAAGTCATCAGTGGCGGTGGCGGCAAGGGGCAGAGAATCTTGCTGGCACCGTCTTTCTACACAGGTACTGAAGAAGAAAAAATTGCCCAGGCCAGTGCGAAAACACCCGAGCTGGTTCGCGAGGTTCTCAATGAAGTCAAAACCACGGGTGTGGGTGACAATAAAAATGTCCTGGTAGAGCTCAATATTGAAACCACGCGCCACCAGGAAATACAGGTGATCGGCAATGGTGTCTGGGCGATATCCATGGGTGGCAGAGACTGCTCCTTGCAGATGCACGAGCAAAAATTGCTTGAGGTGTCGGTGACTGTTGAGTCCTTGGAACTGGCCCTTGAACAGGCCCGCAATGGCAGCCTGCTCGAAGAGGAAAAAGTTCTGACCCAGGATTTGAAAACCCTGCAGGCCATGGAAGATGAAGCGGCACTGTTCGGCCAGGCGGTTGGGCTGGATTCCGTTTCAACTTTTGAGTGTATTGTCGACGGGGATAAACACTTTTTTATGGAGATGAATACCCGTATTCAGGTTGAGCACCGGGTTACCGAACTGTGCTACGGCTTGAAGTTTAGCAATCCCAACAATGAGAATGACAGCTTTCAGGTCAATTCACTGGTGGAAGCTATGGTCTTGTTGGCCGCCCACGGTAAAGAACTGCCAAAACCTGAACGTGTACTGCGCCACAATGACAGTGTAGAAGCACGCCTCAATGCCACTAACCAAGCGTTGCAGCCCAGTGCCGGTGGCGTTATCGATTACTGGAGTGATGCTTTACCTGGTGAAATTCGCGATGACCAGGGTATCAGCCTGCACAACCCCGATACCGACGTATTTATGAAATACACACTGGCTGGCGCCTACGATTCGAATATCGCACTGTTGTTGAGCGTGGGTGACAGTAGGCTGGATACCTATGAGCGTATGGCCGAGACCATTCGCCAGACCAGTATGCGTGGCAAGGATTTGGCCACCAATCTCGAATTCCACTATGGCCTGATAAACTGGTTTATCGGTCAAAACATCAATGCCCGCCCAACAACACGTTTTATTGTGCCCTATATCACAGCAGTGGGAGAGTTAAAACAACGGGCCGACAACATCGATCTGGAATACGCCTGGCGCGAGATATGCAAAACGGCTCTGCAGGGGCAGTCTGAGGACGCGGCAAAGTCCCTGGCGCAGACCCATGAACTAAAGCACGCTCTGTTGCTGCGCCCTCTGGAAATACTATTGGCTGAACCGCATATTCTCAGTGGCTGGCTCAGTGTCAATCGCGATTGCTATACCCTGATAGAGGGTAAAATAAGCTGGAATGAGAACCCCATCGAGCTGCTGGCTGGTGTCTATCACTTTCTCAATATGGATTATGTCCACGGCAGCCCCGCTGCCAGTATGATCTGGGGACACGATAACGACATTCTCTCTGCGGCCCTGGATTTCTATAATGAGTTGAACAATCGTCTCGTGGCGGAAGATTGGGTCGAGCTGCAGTGCATACTGGCAGCTCAGGAGCCGCCGGAAGGTATCAATGACGAACTGTGGTTGCAGGTCAGCTCTGCTCACAAGGGCTTCCAGGCGGGAGTCGACTTGCTGGCTATCTTGCCCAGCATTGCCGAGGCCACTGGCTTTTATAATCTCACCGTCAACCCCAATATGACCATTCATATTCCCGACCACCTCACCGAGGTCGATCTACAGGACCGGATGGCGAAAGTCCTGGCGCCACCGCCCATGGCCAAGTCCGATGAAGTTCTGGCCGAAAGTGGTGGTATGTATTATGGACGTGAAACGCCGGAACACGATCTCTATGTGCGCGAGGGTGATCACTTCGAGGCCGGCGACCCACTGTATATCGTCGAAGTGATGAAAATGTTTAACAAGGTCTACGCACCTTTTGCCGGCACCATCGATAAGGTTCTGGTGGACACAGATGGCGTTATTATAAGCAAGGGGCAGCCTCTGTTTAACATTACACCCGATGAAAAAATCATTATCGAATCACCAGAGGATATTGCCCTGAGGCGCAGGGAAGTGACCGGGCAGTTTCTGCAGCAAACCGGAGGAGAGAAATAGTGATTACTGCACTGGATCATATTGCTATTGCTGTTCCGGATATGGAGAAGGCCATCGCCCGTTTTGCCGAAGACTTCGAGCTTACATTTGAAGGAAAGGAAGATGTGGCAAATGCGCGTACATCGACGGCCTTTTTTCCGCTACCCGCCACCAGCATTGAGTTGGTACACCCCTTGAATGGTGAGGGGCCCATTGCCGGGTACCTGGAGAAAAAGGGCGGTGGTTTACATCATCTGTGTTTTCGCTCGGACAATATCGAAGAGGATATCGCCAGGCTAAAGGCAAAGGGTTACCTATTTCTGGGAGATGCTCCTACAGCGGGGGCCCACGGTTCAAAAGTGATTTTTATTCATCCAAAGAGTTGCGACGGGGTTTTGATTGAAATTAATCAACCTTCGAATGAGGCTTCACAGTAATGAGCGACAAAATCTACGACAAACTGGACGCTACCCCAGATGCATGGCGCGCACTCGCCACCACGCAAATGAAGGGCAAGAGCCCTGACGCACTAATACGCGACACCGCAGAAGGCATAGCAATTCGCCCTTTATATACAGCGGCAGACACCAAAGACCTGGAGTACACCGACACCATGCCGGGTATGTCTCCGTATCTTCGCGGCCCACAGGCAACCATGTATGCCGGGCGCCCCTGGACTATTCGTCAGTATGCGGGGTTTTCCACAGCGGAAGAGTCGAATGCTTTTTATCGCAAAGCGTTGGCAGCGGGCGGGCAGGGTGTCTCGGTAGCCTTCGATCTCGCTACGCACCGCGGTTACGATTCAGACCATCCTCGGGTCAGCGGTGATGTAGGCAAGGCGGGTGTTGCCATCGATTCAGTCGAGGATATGAAAATTCTGTTCGACGGCATTCCGCTGGATAAAGTTTCTGTATCCATGACCATGAACGGGGCTGTGCTGCCGGTGCTCGCCGGTTACATTGTTGCCGCAGAAGAGCAGGGTGTTAGCCAAGATCAATTAGCCGGCACCATTCAAAACGATGTGCTGAAAGAATTTATGGTGCGCAATACCTACATATACCCACCTGCGCCCAGTATGAAAATTATCGGCGATGTTATTGCCTATTGTTCGCACAATATGCCGCGGTTCAACACCATTTCAATTTCCGGCTACCACATACAGGAAGCGGGGGCGAATGCGGCGCTGGAATTGGCCTATACCCTGGCCGATGGCAAGGAATATATTCGTACCGCAATCGCTGCAGGCCTGGGTATAGATGATTTCGCCCCCCGGCTGTCGTTTTTCTGGGGTGTGAGCATGAACTTCTATATGGAAATTGCCAAAATGCGTGCGGCCCGCTTGTTGTGGACACGTATTGTCAGCGAGTTTAATCCCCGGAACCCCAAGAGTTCTATGCTGCGTACCCACAGCCAGACATCTGGTTGGTCGCTCACCGAGCAAGACCCCTATAATAATGTTGTAAGAACCACCATAGAGGCCATGGCGGCCGTTTTTGGCGGCACCCAGTCCCTGCACACCAATGCTCTGGATGAGGCAATAGCCCTGCCTACGGAGTTTTCCTCACGTATTGCACGCAATACCCAGCTGATCATTCAGGAAGAGACCGGTATCACCGATGTGGTCGATCCCTGGGGTGGTTCCTATATGATGGAATCCCTCACTCAGGATATGGCCGATAAGGCCTGGGAGTTGATTGAGGAGATCGAAGCGGCAGGCGGCATGGCAAAAGCCATTGAAACCGGCATGCCGAAGATGAAAATTGAGGAAGCTGCCGCGCGTAAACAGGCCAGAATTGATAAGGGCGAAGATGTTATAGTCGGCGTCAACAAGTACAAGGTTGATGCTCAGGATGACGTGGAGGTACTGGAGATCGACAACGATGCGGTGCGCGAATCCCAGGTTGCCAGACTGAACCGCATCCGGGGCGAACGGGAGGAATCCAAAGTCGAGTCTATACTGGAAGATATCTATCAATGTGCAGCGAGTGGCGATGGGAACTTGCTTGAACTCACCATCGAGGCAACACGCCGCCGAGCAACCGTAGGGGAGATTTCTTACGCCATGGAACGCGAATTCGGACGCTACAAAGCCAATGTCCAGACCGTGTCGGGTGTTTACGGTGCGGCCTTTGACGGTGATGAAGACTGGCAGGGTATCCGGGCCGATATCGAAAAATTTGTGACGCAGCACGGTCGTCGTCCGCGTATGTTGGTCTGCAAGATGGGCCAGGATGGTCACGACCGCGGAGCCAAGGTCATTGCAACGGCCTTCGCCGACGTCGGCTTCGATATAGATTTATCGCCCATGTTTTCCACTCCTGAGGAGGTGGCCAGGCAAGCTATCGAGAATGATGTACACGTGGTCGGTGCCTCTTCATTGGCCGCAGGGCATAAAACCCTGGTTCCGCAATTACTTGAAGAACTGAAGAAACAGGGCGCTGAAGATATCGTGGTCATTGCAGGCGGTGTCATTCCCCGCCAGGATTATGACTGCCTGTATGACGCTGGCGTAAAGTGTATCTTCGGGCCGGGAACACCTATACCGGTATGCGCCCGCGATGTGCTGGACGCGGTGAGCAACGTCTGATAGATGGCTGGCTTCGACCCAGAATCTCTACTGGACGGTAATCGCCGGGCGTTGGCCAAAGCCATAACGCTGGTAGAAAGCACCCTGCCAGAACATATGCAGAAGGCCCAGGAAATCCTGGAGCAGATACTGCCTCACAGCGGCAATAGTTTGCGCATTGGAATAACCGGTGTGCCCGGTGTGGGCAAGTCGACCTTTATCGAGGCCTTTGGCCTACATCTCATAGAGCAGGGCAAGCGCGTTGCGGTATTGGCTGTTGACCCCAGTTCGCCCATCGCCGGTGGTTCCATTCTCGGGGATAAAACCCGCATGGAAGAATTGTCACGCAGTGAATTGGCATTTATCCGACCCTCGCCCTCTGTGGGTGCCCTGGGCGGCGTTGCCCAGAAAACCCGCGAAACCATGCTGCTGTGTGAAGCCGCTGGCTATGACCTTATCCTGGTCGAAACCGTTGGTGTGGGCCAGTCGGAATACCAGGTTGCCGGTATGGTGGATTTCTTTATGGTACTGATGTTGCCCGGCGGTGGTGATGAATTACAGGGCATCAAGAAAGGCATACTCGAATTGGCTGATGCGCTGGTGGTTAACAAGGCCGACGGTGAGAGTGAAAACCTGGCCAATTTAACCAGGCAACAATATGCGGGGGCGATGAGTTTATTGCGCCATACAAGTTTCTGGACACCCCAGGTAATGACCTGTTCCGCCCTTAAATTACACAATATCGACACCGTATGGGAAATGATCGAAGACTATAATTCCCAGGCCCAGGATAACGGAAACTTTGGCAGAAAGAGAGCACAGCAGAATCGCGATTGGATGCACCAACTGGTCAACCAGATGCTGCTATTGAAGTTGAGTCAAAGTAAAGACGTGGCGGCGATAATGCCGGAACTGGAAGCCGACGTGGCAAGCCAGATTGTAACGCCCTACACCGCTGCCCGTCGAATTATCGACCTAATCTAATTCGGGGACAGTTTACTTAATTAAGTAAACTGTCCCCGAACTTTAAACTGTCCCCGAACTTTAGAGGCCCAATCTTCGCAGTTCAATACTCGGGACACTGTGCTCCCACAAAGCATCAAAATTTTCCACATACGCGTTAGCAATGGCCTTGGAGTCGGGTTCATATATGCCCTGATGTGCGCTGTCTCCGGGTTTGAATAAGAGGCCATCCATATCCCGAATGACCATCACGTCATCGTTCAAATCGGGGTGTTCAGCCAGGACCTGGAAATGTACCAGGCTGGGGATGCGCCTGGCCAACTCCAGAAGCCGGTGGCCCCGCTGTACAATTGCCCGGGTGTTGCTGACCAGGATGCGAATTTCACAATACCTGCTGCGTCTAGCCAGTGTGCTAATGGCATCGCGAAGCTCATCATTGTCGAAAACTTCCCGGTCCAGGTCGGGGCTTAGAATGCGAATAGTGCGGCGAGCAGAGGTGCACAGTTCAACCGTTAATTCATTGAAGGGGTGTGGGTAGAAGTCATTAGCCATAACTTATTCTCCGCTGCTCACAGATGCTAATCCTTGCATTTTATTCGATAGTAATACAAGCCAGGGATAGCAACTGCTCAAGCAGTGCCATGCCTTGTGTTGAGCACTTCAGTTCGCTCAGCATTGAACCATCAAGCTTCTTGTCTTTATACAATGCGATAATAGCAGGGCGTAAACTCTCGGAGCATCGCAAACACACGCCATTGGCAAAAACATTAATGCCATTGTCGTCATGCTGCCAGGCCAGTTTTGCAGATGACAGTAGTAAAACTGTTGCAGTGGGTGTGTTGAGCAACTTGCGTTCAGTGGCAATATCGTCTTCGGATATTGGCAGGCTATAGCGTGGTTCCGTTACTAATTCACCAAACCAGTGCTGGCCTGTCTTTTGCTTCAACGCTGCGGCAAGTTGTGTTTTTGCTCTGGTGATGTCTTCCTTGCGTATTTCGCCGGGCAAACAGGCCGCAGACTGTCCGCTATCGCTATAGAACAGCTCCGGGTCGATAGTTTCCAGAAGTTCATCTACCCAGCGGGATAACATGTCGTTAATACGGGGCGCCCTGAATCCCAGCGAAAATGTTGTGCACTCACCCCGGGCGATGCCCCAGTGAGCTACACCCGGTGGTATGTAGAGAATATCGCCAGGGCCCAGGATGTACTCATCAGTGCAATCAAATTTGTCGAGAATGCGTAAATCCGCATGGGGCAACAGTGGCGACCCGGAATGGCACATCTGGCCCAATTGCCAGCGGCGCTCGCCTTCACCCTGTAACAAAAATACATCGTAGTTATCGTAGTGAGGGCCGACACTGCCGCCATCTACCGCATAACTCACCATGACATCGTCAACGCGCCAGCTGGGAAGAAAATCCACCAG
>JAUVBI010000217.1 GCA_030591305.1 Pseudomonadota bacterium | reverse complement strand
CGGCCTCTCTGGGTGGCATGTTGGTAGGCGCTCTGTTGGCTTGTGTGCTAATGGCCCTGATGATGGCCAATGCCGGCGGTGCCTGGGATAACGCCAAGAAGTTTGTCGAGAAGGGCAATCTGGGTGGCAAGGGTTCAGATACTCACACCGCCGTTGTTGTAGGCGACACGGTGGGCGACCCGTTCAAGGATACCTCGGGCCCTGCCATGAGTATCCTGATTAACGTGATGGCGATTGTTGCCCTGGTGATTGCGCCGCTGTTGTAGGCGGCATTAGCTACTTGATTGGAATCCGCAACCTTGAGCTGTTCTGTCACTCAACCAGACACGCCGTGAATCCATCCATGGAGGCTCGGCTGCCGCATCCCTGCGGCAGACGGTCTTGTTGAGTGACAGAACACCCCAAGGCTGCTAATAGCATCTAAAGTATCCCGTTTGCCCCTACACCAGTCTTTTAATTGCCCGCCAGTGCCAGAATTACACTTTCCAGGTTATCCCAGGGTTTGCCATCGGCGAAGCCCTTGATGCTGCCGTCGGCGGTGCTGGCCAGTGTCAGGATGTTGGCCAGAGATTTGGCACTGTGTCGATTGACTGCACTTTGCATCAGTTGCATGCGGTTGTTCCACACGCGTTGGCTGCGCAGCGCCTGTTGTATATTCTGGCCGCTTTTACACTCTGCCTGCACCAATTGCAGGGTGCGAATTTCACGGGCGATCGCCCACAGTACAACCGCCGCCTCGGTGCCTTCCGCACGAAGACCGTGCAGCATGCGCAGGCTGGATTTGGTGTCACCGCGCAGGGCGCTGTCCACCATTTCGAACAGGTTGTAGCGGGCGTTATCGGACACGGCTTCGGTTACCGCCTGGGCGCTGATATGAGTATCAGTGCTTAACAGTTTTAGCTTTTCAACTTCCTGTACCGCGGCCAGCAGGTTGCCCTCCACCCGGTCACTCAACAGTTGCAGGGCGTCTGCGTCAATACTCATACCTGCATTTGCAACGCGCTGTTGTAGCCAGCGCGGCAGGTCTCTGGCGCCTATGGGCCAGACCTGGATGATGCCCCCCGTTTTATCCAGCGTTTTGACCCATTTGCTGTTCATGGACTGTTTGTCAATTTTCCCGGTGATAAGCAGTAGTACATCCTCGGGCCCCGCTATTTCCACATAGGTACACAGGGCTTTGCTGCCGGCGGCACCAGGCTTGCCGCTGGGCAGGCGAATTTCTACCAGTTTACGCTCGGAAAACAGGGACATGCTGGTTGCGCTGCTGAGGATTTCCTGCCAGTCAAAGTTTTTCGGGCTGGCGTCAATAACGTCCCGATCAGTGCAACCGCATTCACGGGCGTGGCGCCGGATCAGGTCGCTGGCCTCCTGTACCAGTAGTGGTTCGTCGCCACTCACCACATAAATAGGGAGTAATTGTTTGCTCAGGTGTTTGGAGAGTTCCTCCGGGCGCAGGCGCATTACGGGGTGCTGATCGCAAAATAGCCGATACGTCGCAAGATCTGCCGTACCAGCTCAGTGCGCATTTCTACCCGCAGAATACGCACCTCTTCTGCCTTACCCACTACGTTGCGTGGGTCGTTTTCCATTTGTTTAACAACGGAGGCATCGCTGGCTTCCATGACTTCTTTGCCCTGGGCATCCAGCACCGTGAAAGTAGTGAGCAGGGTCAGTTCAAATTCAGCGGCACGGGCCTGGGCGTTGAGGGAGAGGTTGCGCTGTTTGAAGCGCTCGTTACCGATTTTCAGTAGGTAATTGGCCTCCTCTTTGTCCACCCACTGCACACCGTCAGCGGCAAAAGTTGATTGTACTTCCCGGCTCAACTCGCCATTGGGATTGGTAGTGATCAGGTGCATTTTGCGCCAGGACTCGGGCACACTGTTGCCGGTGGAGCCGCGCAATTGAAAACCGCAGGCACTGAGCAAACACAATAAACTCAGGGCCAGAATGTATAGACGGGCAGGGTGCATGGCGTTGAAATTCTCGTTTGTTGAATCAGTTAGCAACAATATTAACCAATTTTCCGGCTATCACAATAACTTTGCGCACTGTTATACCTTCTAGAAAACGCTGCACATTGTCCTGCTCTACCGCCATGGCTTCGATACTCTCTTTATCGGCATCTACAGCTACTGTCATTTTTGCCCGTACCTTGCCATTGACCTGCACTACCATCTCGATATTGTCGCGGATTAGGGCCGACTTATCGACCAGAGGCCAACTGGCATTCAGGACATCGCCTTCGCCGCCCAAAACAGGCCACAGGTAATAGCTAATGTGAGGCACAATGGGGTTGAGCATCAGTACGATGGCCCGCAGAGCCTCGGCTATCACAGCGCGACTTTGGTCTTTGTCTATATCGAGCTTTGCCAGTTCGTTGCACAACTCCATGATGGCGGCAATCGCGGTATTGAAGGTTTGACGGCGGCCAAAATCGTCGCTCACCTTGGCGATGGTTTCATGGGTTTTACGGCGCGCCGATTTTTGTTGCTCGTCCAGCTCCGACACGTCCAGAGGCAGCACAGCGCCGCCCTCCAGTTGCCTGTATACCAATTTCCACAGGCGCTTGAGGAAGCGGTTCGCACCCTCCACGCCTGAGTCTGACCACTCAAGTGATTGCTCCGGTGGGGCTGCGAACATACTGAACAGGCGCACGGTGTCGGCGCCATAGAGTTCGATCAGAGACTGTGGGTCGACGGTATTGCCCTTGGACTTTGACATTTTTGCGCCGTCTTTCAGCACCATGCCCTGGGTTAGCAGGCGAATAAAGGGCTCGTCAGAATTTACCAGGCCCTCATCGCGCATCAACTTATGGAAGAAGCGGGCGTACAGCAGGTGCAAAATAGCGTGTTCAATACCGCCTACATACTGGTCAACCGGTGCCCAGTAGCTCGCTTCACTGTCGAGCATGGCACTGTCACTGTGGGCGGAGGCGTAACGGGCGTAGTACCAGGAAGACTCCATAAAAGTGTCGAAGGTGTCGGTTTCGCGCCTTGCGTCAGCGCCGCAGCAGGGGCAGGCTACTTCATAGAACGAGGGCATTTTTTCCAGCGGTGAGCCCACGCCTTCAAACTCGATGTCGGTGGGTAAAACCACCGGCAAGTCCTGCTCGGGTACCGGTACAGTACCGCATTTATCACAGTTGATAATGGGGATGGGCGCACCCCAGTAGCGCTGTCGTGATATACCCCAGTCGCGCAGGCGGAAGTTGACGGTGCGTTTTCCTTTGTCTTCGTTCTCCAGCCGGTCGGCAATGGTGTCAAATGCCTCCTGGAAGACCAGGCCATCAAACTCACCTGAGTTGACCAGCAGGCCTTTGGCGGTAAAGGCGGCTTTGCCCAGGTCGCACTCTTCATCGTTCTCGGGGGCTATAACTTGTGTAATGGGCAGGCCGTACTTGGTGGCAAACTCCCAGTCGCGCTGGTCGTGGCCCGGAACCGACATGACCGCACCTGAGCCGTAGCTCATCAGCACAAAATTGGCGACCCATATGGGTACTTCTTCCCCGGTGAGGGGGTGGGTGGCCGTGTGGCCTGTGGCCATACCTAATTTTTCCATGGTGGCCATCTCGGCTTCGGCCACCTTGATATTGGCCTGGGACTCGATAAATGCAGCGAGTTCAGGGTCGCGCTCAGCGGCAGATTTGGCCAGTGGATGCTGGGGGGCGACCGCGAGGTAGGTTACACCCATTAGCGTATCGGGCCGGGTGGTGTACACACTCAGTGTCGTACCGTCGGCCAGGGTGAAATTCAGGTCTACCCCCTCCGAACGGCCAATCCAGTTGCGCTGCATGGTGAGCACCTGCTCTGGCCATTGGTCCAGGGTGTCCAGGTCATCCAGCAACTGGTCTGCGTAGGCGGTAATCTTGATAAACCACTGGTTGATTTCCCTGCGCTGCACCGGGTTGTCACAACGCCAACACAGGCCATCGATAACCTGCTCGTTGGCCAATACGGTCTGGTCGGTCTCACACCAGTTGACCTCGGCCTTTTTCTTGTAGGCCAGGCCCTTTTCAAACAGGCGGGTAAAAAACCACTGTTCCCAGCGGTAATAATCCGGGTCACAGGTGGCTATCTCACGGTCCCAATCATAGGCAAAACCCAGCTGGCGCAACTGTTGGCGCATATAGTCGATATTTTGTGTCGTCCACTGTGCGGGAGGCACATTATTCTTGATCGCGGCATTTTCTGCGGGCAGGCCAAAAGCGTCCCAACCCATTGGCTGGAGTACGTTTTTCCCCTGCATACGCTGGTAGCGGGCGATAACATCGGCGATGGTGTAGTTGCGCACATGGCCCATGTGCAGCTGCCCACTGGGGTAGGGAAACATCGCCAGGCAATAGAATTTTTCACGCGAATCATCCTGCTGCACAGCGAAACTATTGTTTTTGAGCCAGTGTTCCTGGGCGCTCTGCTCCAGGGCTTGCGGGTTGTATTGCTGGTCCATTGGTACTCCGAAACCAAAACCGGGGACAGTCCCCAATAAAAACTGGGGACAGTCCCCAAAAAGAAGCGCGAATTCTACCAGCATTTTCCTTGCCTCTCTACGCCCGTGCCGACGTGCTTTTTGGCCTGTTATTGACCTGCGCTATGGCGAAGCTACGATTTTTAGTCCATTGTGGAGCTATGCGTAAGACAAGTGACGTTTTATGGCAGGATGCCCAGCATCAGGTGCTGTTTGAAATACTGGATTTGGTTTCCCAGCCGGGTGCCGATGGCGAGATATTGAACAGGCTGCGGGATTACACCGAGACGCACTTCGCTCTGGAAGAGTTGTATATGAAGCAGCTGGATTACCCTGAGCGAGAGCCCCACATACGTACCCACGATAAGTTTCGGGAAGAAATCGACAAATTACTGCAGGAGGGGCAGGATTATGACCCCCTGTTCATGGGGATTATAGGCACATTTCTCACCGAATGGTTGACCTGCCATGTGTTCGGCATAGATAAAGAGCTGGAAAAGTTTTTGTTAAAATCCGGGGTAAACTAAATCTGGCCCGATTTATGCCAGCGTCTATTCGGCGTCCCGCCAGAACACCAGGTACATAAGAGCCATTAACATCAGGCTGATAAAACACCCCATGAGCACAGGCTTTGACCCAAAGCTGCTAAAAGCTGTATCACCCAACATGAGCTCCACTTTCCCGTGCAGGGTTGTGGCAATGAATTGTGGCGTCCTGGCGACAATCTGTCCGCGGTGATTAATAATAGCGGAGACGCCATTATTGGTGGCTCGAATCATGTAGCGGCCGTTTTCCAGTGCGCGCATCTGGGCCATTTGCAGATGCT
>JAUVBI010000114.1 GCA_030591305.1 Pseudomonadota bacterium | reverse complement strand
GCGGCGTGTAGCCGCGACTTTACGCTCATGGCAGCAATGGTTTCCTCACTTACACCACAGTCCAATATAGCGTCAACTTGAGCACCAAACATGGCGATGGCAGGCGGAGCTTTGCGCTCGTCCTCGGTGAAATTCATGATATTGGCGATGGCATTTTCATGGCGTACCAGTGGGCCGACTTTTTCAGGAAAAACCATGTCAATTGCCCCGGGCAGCATTTCTTCAAAGCCCAGCGCCAGGGCGCACTCTACGTTGCCGCTTTCAACTGCCTGGGTGGCCAACGCAAAAGCCGACGAACCACTGGCACAGTTGTTGTTGACGTTGAAAATGGGAATGCCATTGATATCCAGGCGGTACAGTGCTGCCTGGCCTGCACAGCTGTCGCCATACACATAGCCACAAAAGGCCTGCTCGATCAGGGAATAAGATATCCCGGCGTCTTTCAGTGCCGCCCGCGCGGCACTCTCCCCCATGACGTCGTAGGTATCCGACTTCCCAGGCTTTTTGAAGGGGGTCATGCCCACGCCTGCTATAACCATTTCTGAATTCATTGTCGCCTTTTCCAATTTACTGGCAAGCCATCTGTAACCAAATAGCCAACTATACGACCATAGGTTAATTGTATCTTGGCATTAAAGGAATATAGCTTGTCTTTACAATGCAAAAACGGCGCAACCAATCTATCGACTGCGCCTGGTCTTCCTTCTGATGGTTACGGTGTATACCAAATAGCTGAAGTGTACGCTCTTTCCTGGCCTATCAATTCGGCTTCTTCTGGAATCACAGCACCCATTTTCACCTTGTCGTAAACAACCCAGCGTGGTGTTGGAATTTCCATCACTCTTGCATAGTAGAAGGCTGACTCATCGCTGTCGAAATCTGGGTCTGTCCACACTGTTGCCAATTGGGTGTCGCCAATACTGTTGCTCCAGGTAGCCGTTTCCAGATCTACTGTATTACCAACTGGCGTCTTACAGCGGCCGTTTTTGATCTTGCGGCCATCCGATACAGCAACGTCATAGATCTTCTCGTGAAGCTTACCTTTCTTGTCCAGCCACCCCTTAATAATTTGGATTCTATCGAGGTTTGCGCTCATGGGGTCACGCATTGCCGACACCATAAACGTAGGTGCCTTTTTCCCTTTGGCCTTCTTCAGGTCTCCTCCCATAGGAACACCCTTTGCGTAGCCTATCGCCGCACTGTTGTTGGCATAGATATCGCTCTGGTCAAAGTTCCAGCCTCCAAAAAGTCGAACCGTCATGCGCGGGCCGGTTGTGCCGTAGGTTTCCTTGCGCTCCATGGCATCAAATAATGCGGTTCGCGTATTTTCATAAGCCCAAATGCCGGTGTAGCCAGAGGCCACCAGGGAATAACCCGGGTATGAGCCCTTTTCTGCAGTCACAAAAGGGTGACTGATCCGATCTGGGGAGGGCTCTACACTGGTAGACTTTCCAAAAAAGTTGTCTTCATCTGCTGTGGACAACGCGGTATGGCTGTCGGTAGCACCGCCCACGCCGAACTTATAGGGGTTGTACCCCAGCTTCTTTTCCAACAACAAACCCTGCTTCAGCGCCTCGCGGGCATACTCCCCTTTTAGCATCTCAGGTCTTTTTAACTCACTGATATCGAGGTTGCCCACGTCCCATGTTTCATAGTCAGCGAACTCATCGTCAGGCGAAAGATAGGGGTGAGCTTCACCGTCCCCTTTTATCTGGGTAATCTCATAATGGGGCTCCCATTTGGCACGCAGCCTTACATACTCTTCATTGACCACACCACCGGCATAGGTTTTTTCAGTAGGAAACATCCAGCCGTTAGACAGATTACCATTATGAGGGAAAGCAAAAACACGGCCTCCGGTTTTGCTTTCGTATTCTTCAAGCCATTTATAAAGCGCAAGGGGGTCAGTTGTTCCCTTGGGTGGCTGCGTGGTTAAAGGTAGAACTTGTAAAGCTTTGTCTGCGTTATCACGAAATATGACATTGCGATGAAGGTTAAATCCCTTGGGTACAGAGGTCCATTCATAGCCGATAAAGGCGGTGAACAGACCGGGTTCATTGTATGTTTCCGCTGAGCCGACGATATCCTTCCAAACACCACTAAACACTTCTGAACCAGGGCTATAATCCTCTACCAGTTGTTTGGGTAACGTCATCTGGGCAAAATTACCGATCAGATCAAATGCGGCATCAGTCGCTGCCTTGCCGCCCTTTTGAAAGCCCTCGTACCATTCCTTACCTTTTTTATTGGCCAGAATATTAGGTGTCCCATTTTTTATATCAGTGGCAATACCCATCATGTCAGAATGGTCGGCAACAACCATCCAATCCAATGGGCGAGCTAATTTAACCGGCACACCGGAAGAGGCGGTTATCTGCTCACCGCGCGCCAGGCGATAGGCGTCATCGGGACCCAGGGTGGCGCCAAACAAGCCGGCATCCAGGGACAAGCCGGTGTGCAGGTGTGAATCGCCCCAATACACATTGTTTGGCTGTGTATTGTTTGCCGGGGGAGAATAGGCTTTGGCAGCCTCTGTTAACGTTGCCGATGAGGCAAACGCTGTGGAGGCGGCAATACCCGATGCAGTGAGCAATAACGTGGTTGTCAATGCGGTGCTAAGAGCCTGGTTGAGATTTCCCATGATATTTCCTCGGATTTAACTAGTTGCTCTGGCGTATGAGCGCAAATTTTAAGGGGTTTTATTAACATGCTAAAACCTTTTGTGAACTGCCCGATACTACTCAATCTAAGCCAAACCCACAAGATAGCCAAGCTACTTGCTACAGAACCGGACAATTCTATTTGTTGCTAACACCCCAAGCTCTTACTGTCACTACATGACTAGCACTACGTCATCTAGTGACGATCGGTTTCTGGCAATCCTGACATAAACTGTACTCAGAAATTGGAAGCACGCCGCAGTTAGCAGCTCGGCTGCATCCCTGAATGCCATCATCGGTTGGTGTCGGAGTACAATTTGTCGCACTGGTAGAGTGCTAAAAGGTATCGCATATGAACAAGGGTAATGCGCAAAAGCATGGTTTAAACAGGCGCGACTTTATCAAGGTAGGCAGCGTAGGGGCTGGGCTTTCACTGGTTTCGCTCAATGGACTTACATCAGAGTCGTTTCTAGATGACCTTGCTAGCGGGAAATCCAAAATTTCCTATAACTCCTGGGAAGATGTCTATCGCAATGAGTGGCAGTGGGATGACATTTCCTGGGGTTCCCACAACAACCAGTGTCTTCCTGCAGGCTGTTCTTTTCGCGTGTACAGCAAAAATGGCATCGTCTGGCGTGAGGAACAAACGGCAAAGGCTCACGCCTCCAATGATAACTACCCTGACTTTAATCCTCTTGGCTGCCAAAAAGGCTGTGGCTTTCACAGCCTGCTCTACAGCGAAGAGCGGTTGCGTTACCCAATGAAGCGCCTGGGCGAGCGCGGGGAAGGTAAATGGAAGCGCATTAGCTGGGACGAGGCGCTAACTGACATTGCCGATGCAATTTTGGATGCACATCAGGACGTGGGGCCTGGAGGCTTTCATCTGGATGCGCCACATGTTCACGCAGGTTCCGCGGCCTGGGCTGGCGCTGCAAGAATGACAGGAATACTGGGAGGGCTGGCTCCCGACTTCAACGTTGAGATTGGCGATGATCTCAAGGGGATTTCGCATGTTTTCGGCAAGATGCGCATGGGGTTCTCCTGTGACAACCTCATGGATGCCGAGCTGTTGATATTTACCCATACCAACTGGGCTTATACCGCACCACCGGTTTATCACTTCATTACCGAGGCGCGCTACAACGGGTCGGAGATCGTCATATTAAGCCCGGATTTCAATGCCAGTGGTGTTCACGCCGACATTCATATTCCTGTCAAGGCCGCTTCAGATTCAGCTTTCTGGCTGGGGGTGTGTCAGGAAATTCTGGCCAACGATTGGCACGATAAGGACTTCGTGCGGGAGCAAACAGATTTAGCCATGCTGATTAGAAAGGATAACCACAAATTTCTGACGGCGGAAGATATGAATGGTGGCCGCCCGGATCAGCTCTATTTTTACGACCTGAAAACTAATGCGCTAGCAGAGGCACCCCAGGGAACTCTGAGTTTTGATGGCACACAAGCTCTGAAAGGAAGCTGGGACGTCATATTAAAAAATGGTCAGAAAGTGCAGGTAGAGCCCTCACTGGCCCGATTGAAGGCAAGCCTGGACCAAGATTCCACACCGGAAAAGGCGTCTGAAATTTGCCGTATCAAACCCAGCGTTATTCGTATGATGGCTAAAAAAGTGTCTACCCGGCGCACTCATCTGTATATCGGGTTTACCTCGGCCAAACACTACCACGGCGACCTGATGGAAAGGTCTGCTTTACTGGCAATGGGCCTCACTGGCAACTGGGGAAAACCGGGCACCGGCACTAACAACTTCATCGCTTTTGCCGACCATGCTGAATTCTTATTTATGGCGAAAAAGACCATTGCCAATGGTGGATTAAAGCAGCTACATGATTTCGAAAAAGTGATGGCTAAACAGATTCTGGAAAATGATCCTCACGCCACTCGCGAACAAATCGGCAATGACATTATGACCGAGTTGACCAAAAAGTTTGGCTGGATACCCCCATCATTGTGGATGTATAAACACGCCGGGTATAGCCAGTTGTGGGATCGCCAGGAATGGCAGGATCAGGCTGTAGGTAAAACCTTCGGGGACTATTTCAGGGAGGGTGTAGAGAAAGGCATTATTGATGATACGTTACTGGAAACCGCCCCCCAGGTACTAATGTATATGGCTCACAACCCCCTGCGTCGCCAGCGCAGTGGGCGCAGAATGTACACAGAGAATCTCTGGCCCAAGGCGAAGATGATTTTTAACATTGAAACGCGCATGTCCAGTTCGGCCTCTTATGCGGACATTGTTCTTCCTGCGGCCTGGTACTACGAAAAAGAAGATATGACCGCCTCGTTTGGTTTTCTTCCATTTATATCCATGCAGCAAAAAGCCGTTAGTCCACCCGGTGAAGCCCGAGCTGAATGGGAAATTTTTGTAGACCTGATGAGAAAAATTGGTGAACGCGCCGCCGCCCGTGGAATGAGCGAGTTTGTCGATAACATGGGGCTAAAGCAGAAGTATGCCGACCTGCATAACAATTTTACTCTGGGCGGCGAGCTGTTGACAAACCTCGATGTGCAAAAGGAGTTTGTCGCACTCAATGAAGCAACTGGCATCATGCCCAGGGGTTATACCTTTGAGCAGTTTGAAAAAGACGGCACCGTGCGAGTTCAATCCATGGGGGCCATGCACCAGCGCGAAACCCAGGCCAGTGATGTGGTGCCAGATAAACCTTTTTATGCCATGGGTTGGAATGTCGAGAAAAAACTGCCTTATGCCACCCATACCCGTCGGGCCCAGTTTTATATGGACCATGACTGGTTTATTGAAGCCGGCGAAGCCCACCCTGTGCACAAGGATCTTCCGCCAATAGGCGGCATGCATCCCTATCATCTTATCAGTGGCCACCCTCGAATCAGCGTTCATACGCTACACCAGATGACACCCATGATGATGAGATTGCACCGCGGCCAACCCGTTGCGTTTATCAATAGGCAGGAGGCCAAGAGAAGAGGCATTAGTGATGGCGACATGATTCGCATGTACAACGATTACGACTCATCCGAGTTGATGGCCTCGACTTCTGCCGGGGTTGGCCCTGACCAGATCGCTGTTTATATGTGGGAGCCCAACCAGTTCAAGGACTGGAAGTCACATGATGCCATGTTGATTGGCATGCCCAAGGGTATCCACCTGGCGATGGACTACAAACAATTGCGCCATCGTTTCTTTGTTGGCTCACCCAATCCCACCGGTGACCGTGCTCTGCGTGTGAATTTTGAAAAAGTGCCTGCTTGAACAGCTAAAGGATTCAAAAAATGAATATTAATGTACCAAGTAAGCAAGAGCTTATGTCGTCCTCTAAACAGGTCGCCACTGTTATCGACCTCAACAAATGCATGGCCTGTCAGGCCTGTACGGTCGCCTGTAAAACCTTGTGGACAGACCGCGAAGGTGCAGAACACATGCGCTGGATGAGTGTGGCAACAGCTCCCGGCCAGGGTTTCCCCCGGGGCTTTGAGAGCAAGGGAGGTGGCTACGATGAGCGCGGCAACCCACGTGCAGGTATCATTCCCACCCTGGTTGACAATGGTGACAACCTGCAGTTCAACCATAAGGAGGTACTGTATGGTGGAAAGGGACAATCCGTCCATTTGCAACCCAAATCAGCTCAGGGCGGCACACCCGAATGGACCTACAACTGGGATGAAGACCAGGGTGACGGCGACTGGCCTAACCCCTACCATTTTTACCTGCCAAAAAAATGCAATCATTGCAGCCATGCCGCCTGTATCGATGCCTGTTCGCGTAATGCTATTTCCAAACGCGATGACGGCATTGTTCTCATCGACCAGGATAAGTGCGAAGGCCACAGGCATTGCGTTGAAGCGTGTCCCTACAAGATGGTGTTCTTCAACCCGGTTACCCAGAAAAGCGAGAAGTGTATTGAATGCTTTCCGCGAATTGATGAGGGTATAGCCAGTGCTTGTAATCGCCAGTGCCCGGGACGAACCCGCGCATTCGGCCATATTGGTGACCAGGACAGTCTGGTCAATAAGCTGGTACACAAGTGGAAAGTGGCTATTCCCCTGCACCCGGAGTACGGCACCCAGCCCAATGTCTATTATGTGCCGCCAATGTCCGCCCTGGCCTACGATGAAGATATGGAACTGACAGACGAAATGCGCATGCCTGCCTCTGTGCTTGAATCTTATTTTGGCAAGGATGTTCACCGGGCCCTGGGTGTGGTAATTGCGGAAAGAGAAAAAAGAAAACGGGGTGAACCGTCAGAGCTTATGGATTTACTTATCAGCCGTAAATGGCACGACAGGTTCGCGCAATTTACCAACGACCCGGTATAAACCCGATCTAAATACAATGTACCTGGAAAGGATAATTGGATGAAACTATCATATATAAAAGCATCGAATGAAAAACTACTGGACCCTTTTTCCAGTGCGTGGTCAGGTGTTAAAGAACACGATGTCGACCTGTTCCAAACGCCGGTTGGCATGGTGCAACACCTTTCGCCTTTTATGGCATTAAGTGAAGATCACGGCAAAATCAACCATTTGAAGTTCAAGATTGCCCACAATGAAAAAACAGCCAATGTTTATGTGTCCTGGAAAGACGAATCCAGAGACGACAAGATCGAAGACCTGGATCAGTTTATCGATAGCCTTGCCGTGATGTTCCCCCTGACGCCCACAGCAAATTCCATGACAATGGGTGACGCCGACAACCCCGTTAATGCCTGGTTCTGGCGTGCAGACAAGGCGGAACCATACGATGTTATAGCCCATGGATTTGGCACCAGCAAACGTCGAGGCGGCAGTACGCTGGGCTTGTCTGCGGCCTCCCAATACCGCAATGGCCATTGGCACGTGGTGTTTCAGCGCAGTTTGCGCAGCAGTATGATTTCGCACGATCAGGTTGGCTTCAAACCCGGTGCCATCTCCGGTATTGCTTTTGCGGTATGGGATGGCAATAACAAAGAACGTTCTGCACAGAAATCTTTTTCGGGGAATTGGCTCCCGTTTGAAATTGATGCCTGATTCATTGCTGTTAATCACCCATTATTAAGAGATGCCTATGCGTGCGTCAGAATCAAGAAGTAGCCTATACAGCCAATTTGGTGCCTACATGGCATTTCCGACAGCCCGGGTATGGCAAAAATCTTTGGGGGAAAATACATTTACTTTGCTTGAAGGCGCCGATAGCGGCCTGCCTTATTCTTTTTATTCCGCTACACCAGGAATTGAAGGTAACCATACTCTGGATGACCTGGAGGAGGTTTTTACCGTGAATTTTGATACGGGAGCCGCTGCCGTTTCTTTACACGGCCGCTCGTATACAAACGACGGGGATCAAAAGTTATTCGAGGAACTGTTCCGGTTTTACGAATATTTTGGACTTGATTTTTCCTCCAGTAATAATGACTTTTGGCCCGACTCTTTACAGATTGAATTGGAGTTCATGCACTACCTCACTTACCTTGAAAGCTTGTCCGAAGATAACAACATAGCTATTTTGAGGGCACAAAGAGATTTTTTGACACGCCACCTAAGGCCATTAATTGAAGGGATGAAGGCGCCGTTGACTAAGAGGGACACCCCTGTTTACGCTCAATTGGTGATGCTACTTAGCGAGTTTGTAGAAGCCGACCACGCGTATCTTAGTGAAGTTATAGGTGACACAATTGTGGTCAGGCAGGTACCAATGAATGGATAAGCCCAGCTTTTTTTCCACATAGTTAGCGCCGTATTTGGTGGAACTATACGATCATCCCTCTGGCTAGCCAATAGTTCCCTTACCGAAAATACCACGTGCTATTACAAGCCGCTGTATTTCATTGGCCCCCTCGTAAATCTCCCCTATTTTGGAATCTCGATAGATTGCTTCGAGTGGAAATTGCTCACCGGTGGCCGCCAATTCTTTAACAAAGCCATAACCACCACAGACTTGAATCGCATCGCGTGCAATTGTACCCGCCAGGGAACTTCCATCCAGTTTGGCCATGGCGCACATGGTTTGCACATTGGGACGACTCTTGTCCACGGTTAGTGCAGCTTTAATATAGAGATTACGAGCATTCTCCAGCTGTGTTGCATACTCTGCAAATTTGAACTGCCAATATTGGAACTGGGAAATAGGCTTGCCAAATACATGTCTCTTTTGCATGTAGTCCACGGCAAAATCAAAAGCGGCCTGAGCCATGCCCACGCCACAGGCGCCTATCCCGACCCTGCCCAGAGTAAGGGATGTCAGGGCTGCCTTCAGACCTTTGCCAGCATCCCCAACCAGGTTTTCCTCTGGTACGAATACATCGTCAAGATAAACGTCAGCAGTCAGTTGGCAGTGATTACCCATTTTCTTGTCAGGCTCACCCACACGTACACCGTCGGCACTCATATCCACCAGAAGCATACTCATGCTACTGTCCATCTTGCACAGTACAAACATGTGTTGGGCCACAGGGGCGTTGGTAATCCAGCGTTTTTGACCACTTATTTTGTAGCCGCCGCTAACCGTTCGCGCTTCCGTTTGCAGGGCCTTTACGCTCAGGTCTGTACTGGCCGCCGGTTCGCTGGTGGCAAAAGAACCGACGATGTCGCCAGCACACAGTGCGGGAAACAACCTGTTCTTAACGCTCTCCTGGGCGTGCTTGAGCGTGTGTCCAAACAGAATAAGTTGCACGTCTACCATGGCCGCGGCAAGCCCGGAGCTGAGATAGGAGATTTCTTCCAGCATCACCATAGTTGCGAGGGTTGGATATTCCAGCCCGTCACCGCCGTATTTCTTTTCGAAGGGTATGCGAAAAAGGCCGGCATCACCCATAAGTTTTACCAGCTCCCAGGGGAAGGCCTCTATATTTTCAGGAGTATTATTTAAACTATGAGCCATTGGTCGTACCACGGCATCGGCAAACGCCCTTACCCGCGCACGTACCTCCAGGGTTTCATCTGGCATCCAGATG
>JAUVBI010000206.1 GCA_030591305.1 Pseudomonadota bacterium | reverse complement strand
GAGCGCGGCCAGCGTCGCATTACGGTGAATTATGCCAAGCGACAGCAGGGCAGGAAGATGTATCAGGCGCAGAGCTCACATCTTCCTCTTAAGGTGAACATGGCGGGTGTTATTCCGGCAATTTTTGCCAGCAGCATATTGCTGTTCCCGGCATCGTTGGCCCAGTGGTTCGGCCAGGGTGGTTCTGCAGACTGGTTGCAGGATATGGCGGTGGCTCTGGGCCCCGGGCAGCCCCTGAACATATTGTTGTTCACGGTGTTTATTGTATTTTTCTGCTTCTTTTATACGGCGTTGATGTTTAACCCGGTAGAAGTGGCGGATAACTTGAAGAAATCAGGTGCCTTTGTACCCGGTATTCGTCCAGGTCAGAAAACCGCCGATTATATTGACGGTGTCCTGACGCGCTTGACAGTATTCGGTGCGGCTTATATCGCTCTGGTTTGTTTGATGCCGCAGTTTCTGGTGGTGATGTGGAATGTGCCCTTTTACCTGGGTGGCACCTCATTATTGATCGTGGTGGTTGTGGTAATGGATTTTATGGCCCAGGTGCAGAGTCACCTGATGTCTCACCAGTACGACTCGGTGATGAAAAAGGCCAATTTGACAAGTTATGGTTCTTCCCGCTAGCGCCTGAAGGCCTATCGGTATTTCGGAGATAGAGACATGAAAGTACGTGCATCGGTAAAGAAAATTTGCAGAAACTGCAAAATAGTCCGTCGCAAGGGCGTGGTAAGAGTGATTTGTGAATCAGATCCTCGCCACAAACAGCGTCAGGGTTAACAGTTGAGTGAACTGTATACAGTTGGCGACCCCCTGGTTTGGCACTTGTACAGTTGATTTTTAGTAATGATATCGCTAGAATGCTGCGCCTTTCGCGGGCTGCTCGCTGTTCTTGCGAATTTTAAGTAAGTAATTGGAGAAAGTTGGATGGCTCGTATTGCCGGCGTCAACATACCTGATAACAAGCATGCTGTTATCTCATTGACCTACATTTTCGGTGTAGGCCACACTCAGGCACAAAAGCTGTGTGCTGCTACAGGCGTAGCGGAAAGTGCCAAAATTGGCGAATTGACCGAAGCCGAACTGGATTCACTGCGTACCTCAGTGAGTGAACTGAATGTAGAGGGTGACCTTCGGCGCGAAGTGTCCATGAACATCAAGCGTTTGATGGACCTGGGTTGTAATCGTGGTATTCGTCATCGCCGTAACCTGCCGTTACGTGGTCAACGCACCAAGACCAACGCCCGTACCCGCAAGGGGCCGCGCAAGCCGATTCGCAGGTAATCAGCTCTTCAGCTCTTTATCAGCCCCGCTGTTTAATCGGAGGGACTTAAGAGCAGAGACAGATAAGGCGAATCATTTTTAGTGTAGCTGCACCCAAGTGCAGTGTTGATATTAAATTGGGAAAAAAATTATGGCTAAGCCAGGTGCTAAAAGCACTCGTAAAAAGATCACCAAGACGGTTGTCGATGGAATTGCACATATTCACGCATCCTTCAATAACACCATCATTACCATCACCGATCGCCAGGGCAACACCCTGAGCTGGGCAACTGCAGGTGGCTCAGGCTTCCGCGGTTCTCGTAAGAGCACACCCTTTGCCGCCCAGGTTGCAGCAGAGCGCGCCGGTGAAGCTGCCAAGGAATACGGACTGAAGAACCTGGACGTACAGGTCAAGGGCCCCGGCCCAGGTCGCGAATCCGCTGTTCGTGCACTGAATTCCTGCGGCTACAAAATCAGCAATATCACAGATGTTACGCCTATCCCGCATAACGGCTGTCGCCCACCCAAAAAACGTCGCGTATAACACTACAGGAAGAATTGACATGGCTCGATATATTGGACCCAAGTGCAAGCTCTCCCGTCGTGAGGGAACAGACCTGTTCCTGAAGAGCGGAGTGCGTTCACTGGAAAGCAAGTGTAAATTAGAAACCATCCCAGGCCAGCACGGCGCACGTCGCAGCCGCCTGTCCGATTACGGTGTACAGCTGCGTGAAAAGCAGAAAGTACGTCGTATTTACGGTGTACTGGAAAAGCAATTCCGCAACTACTACAAAGAAGCAGCCCGCCTCAAAGGTGCGACCGGTGAAAACCTGCTGCAATTGCTGGAAAGTCGGCTGGACAACGTGGTGTACCGTATGGGCTTTGGCTCTACACGTGCAGAGGCACGTCAAATGGTCTCCCATAAAGCCATTATGGTAAATGGCGTTGTGGTAAACATCGCCTCTTACCAGGTGCAGGCTGGCGATACCGTCTCCCTGCGTGAGAAGGCCAAGAAGCAACTGCGTGTACAGTCTTCCCTGGCTTTGGCTGCCCAGCGTGGCGAGCCCGAGTGGATCGAAGTTAACAATGAAAAGCTGGAAGGGGTATTCAAGTCAGTGCCTGACCGTCAGGACCTGTCTTCCGAGATCAATGAAAACTTGATTGTGGAACTTTACTCCAAGTAATCCATAGTTACCGGATTACCTAACCCACAGAGAACTTATAGTTAATACATAAGTACAGGTGCCCAAATGCAGAGTGCAGTAAACGAATTTTTGACCCCGCGCGTTATCAGTGTAGAAGACAAGCACAGCACGCGCGCCCAGGTAACCCTGGAGCCCCTGGAACGTGGTTTTGGCCACACCTTGGGTAATGCCTTGCGTAGAATCCTGCTGTCATCCATGCCTGGCTGTGCTATCACCGAAGTCGAGATTGACGGTGTATTGCATGAGTACAGTGCCATTGAAGGCGTACAGGAAGATGTTATTGAAATCCTGTTGAACCTGAAGGGCGTTGCCCTGGTAATGGAAGGCAAGGATGTAGCTGAGCTAACCCTGAGCAAGAAGGGCGGCGGTCCGGTTACTGCTGGCGACATACAGGTCGATCACGATATCGAAATTCGCAATCCGGAACATGTAATTTGCCATTTGAATAGCAATGCTGAAATTAACATCCGTTTGACTGTGGCCAGAGGTCGCGGTTATTCACCCGCCGATTCAAGGCAGGATCCCGAAGAGGAATCCCGCTCTATAGGCCGTCTGCAACTGGACGCGACATTCTCTCCGGTACACCGCGTCTCCTATGTTGTAGAGTCCGCCCGGGTTGAGCAACGCACCGACCTGGACAAGCTGGTTCTCGATCTGGAAACCAACGGCACCATAGACCCAGAAGAAGCTATCCGTCGCGCCGCGACTATCCTGCAACAGCAATTGGCTGTGTTTGTAGACCTGGAGAGCGAAGGTGAGTCGGAAGCCGCAGAAGAGGAAGACGAAGTCGATCCTATCCTGCTGCGTCCTGTAGACGATCTGGAGCTAACCGTTCGTTCTGCAAACTGCCTGAAAGCAGAAAATATTTACTACATCGGCGATCTGGTACAACGCACAGAAGTGGAGTTGCTGAAGACTCCTAACCTGGGTAAAAAGTCGCTGACAGAAATAAAAGACGTACTCGCTTCACGTGGTTTGTCACTGGGCATGCGCCTGGACAACTGGCCACCTGCCAGCTTGAAAAATGATGATCGAGTGTTGAGTATTTAACACACGATTAACCGACACCGTGCTCTAGTGGCACAGCAAGAATAGGATTAGGAAAATGCGCCATCGTCATAGTGGACGTCAGTTAAACAGAAATAGTTCTCACCGCAAGGCCATGTTCCGTAACATGACTGCCTCATTGGTAGAGCATGAGCTGATCAAGACAACCCTGCCCAAGGCCAAGGAGCTGCGCGGTTACGCCGAGCCTCTGATTACACTGTCTAAAAATGACAGCGTAGCCAATCGTCGACTGGCCTTTGATCGCCTGCGCGACAAAGCGGCTGTCGGCAAGTTGTTCAACGAGCTTGGCCCACGTTACCAGGAGCGCCCCGGTGGATACATCCGTATCCTGAAGTGCGGCCTGCGTACCGGTGATAAGGCCCAGATGGCCTACGTTGAGCTGGTTGACCGCCCGCAGCCCGATCTTATCGAGGATGATGAAGATTAAGTCACGCCGTACCGCGTGATTAAAAAGGAGCCGGGTTTGCCCGGCTTTTTTGTGTCTGCTAGTCTTGTCTGCCTGACAAGGTAAGGAGATAAGAGATGGCGGTATCAACGGTACTCACGCAGGGCTTGTATTTTGGTGAGGGCCCGCGTTGGCACGAGGGGCGGCTGTGGTTCAGTGATTTTTATGCGCATGCAGTGAAATCAGTGGGCGCCGACGGTGTTCAGCGGACCGAGCTGGAAATCGACGATCAGCCCTCGGGTCTGGGTTGGTTGCCCGACGGTCGCCTGCTGCTTGTATCCATGGCAGAAATGAAGCTACTTCGCCAAGATGACGACGGCCTCAAGGTTCACGCTGACTTGTCTGAATATTCCGCGCACCTGTGCAATGACATGGTTGTTGATACGTTGGGTCGGGCCTGGGTCGGTAACTTTGGTTTTGACCTGGATGCCCTGATTAAAGAAAAAGGTGTTGAAGACGCCCTGGCCAGTCACCCCGCGACAAACCTGGTGCGTGTAGACCCCGATGGCAGTGTCCACCTGGCGTCTCCCGATATGCATTTTCCCAATGGCACTGTTATTACACCCGATGGCAAGACCCTGATTGTCGCGGAGACACTCTCCATGTGCCTCACAGCCTTCGATATAGAAGCTGACGGCAGCTTGTTCAATCGACGGGTCTGGGCCGAGGTCGGCATGCGGGCCCCGGATGGTATCTGCCTGGATGAAGCGGGTAATGTCTGGGTAGCCAATGCGCTGGCCGCAGAATGTGTGTTGCTGGCCCAGGGGGGAGAGATACTACAGAGCGTGGAAACCAGTCAACCCTGTTTTGCCTGTATGTTGGGCGGTGAGGATGGCCGTACCCTGCATATGGTAACCGCCCAGAGCTCGGACAAAGGCATTGCATCGGCCGAGGCTATGGGAAAAATTGAAATCGCCAGGGTTGATGTGGCCGGGGCCGGGTGTCCCTAGGCCATATACCCAGCTTGAATCCTGCGCGGCTGTAATCAGTTCATGTGGGATTATTCCTGATTCTCCCCGGCTGTTTAGGTACTATGCATCACCTGACGTGCTCGGTCTGTAAACTGAACGCATTTGATTGATTATGCCAAGGCGCGGTTCTCCTGTGGGCATCCGCTATCCAGCGAAGAAAAACTATGTCTGACATTGAATTTACCAAAGAAGAAAAATCCATCCTGGTGGAAAAGCTGCAATCCTATTTTGATAAAGAACTGGGGCAGGAGGTTGGCCGGTTCGATTGTGAGTTCTTTCTGGACTTTATTTCCACGGAGATTGGTGCCTTTTATTACAACAGAGGCCTGAGTGATGCCCAGAGCATTATCACCAGCAAGGTGGAAGATATAAGTGATGCTTTTTACGCGATAGAAAAGCCCACGGGCTTCCGCAATGTATAATTATCACTAAGTGTTAAGCGACAAATGGAAATAAGAAGTTCAGTGAAAATAGCAATTTTTGTTTTCTACGCGCTCTTTGTAAGCCTGGTATCTCTATCACCCGGGAGCAGTGTGCCGATGGAAGGCTGGGATAAGCTGCTACATTTTCTGACCTATGGTTTATTTGCGATACTGGGTTTTGGAATCAGCGGAAGCCACAGGGCCTATTTATTTGTGTGCCTCGGTATCGTGGTCTATAGCGGCTTGATAGAAGTGGGGCAATCTTTTATTCCCGGAAGATTTATGTCTG
>JAUVBI010000270.1 GCA_030591305.1 Pseudomonadota bacterium | reverse complement strand
CTGCCATCCAGACGCAATACGTCGTTGTAGTCGACCTTAAAACTGCCGCCTTCCTTGGAACGACTGCGCTGTTGCGCCATGGCCGCATCGTAGCCTGCCATATCCAGGGTCAGCCCGCGCTCTCGTGCGATATCATTAGTCAGGTCTGTGGGAAAACCGTAGGTGTCGTAGAGCTTAAACACCACTTCACCGGGAATTTCTTTACCCTGTAATTTATCCAGCGCCTCATTGAGAATGCCCATACCGTTATCCAGGGTCTTGGCAAATTGCTCTTCTTCATTCAGCAGCGCTTTTTCAATCTGGCCCTGCAATTTTACCAGCTCCGGATAGGCCACACCCATCTGTTCAACTAACGGCCCCACCAGTTTATGGAAAAACGGCGCGGTGGCACCCAGCTTGTTACCGTGGCGTACCGCCCGGCGGATGATGCGACGCAGCACATAGGCGCGACCCTCATTACCCGGCAACACCCCATCCATAATCAGGAAGGAACAGGAGCGGATATGGTCGGCAATCACGTTGAGAGACGTGTGTTTGATACTGCTCTGGTTGAGCAGGCTGGCCGCCGCTGTCAGCAATACCTGAAATAGATCAATCTCATAGTTACTGTGAACGTTCTGCATTACCGCGGCAATGCGCTCCAGACCCATACCGGTATCGATGGAGGGATTGGGCAGGGGATTCATTTCGCCGCTTTGGTCGCGGTTGTATTGCATAAACACCAGGTTCCAAATCTCGACATAACGGTCCAGGTCGTCATCTTTACTGCCGGGAGGGCCGCCCGGTACGTCTGCACCGTGGTCATAAAATATTTCAGAACAGGGGCCACAGGGACCGGTATCACCCATTTGCCAAAAGTTGTCTTCATCCAGGCGCGACAGGCTAGCGGGGTCTACGCCGATTTCGTTGATCCAGATATCGGCCGCTTCATCATCGGAAATATGCACGGTTATCCAGAGTTTTTCTTTTGGTATTCCCATCTCCACGGTGAGGAAATTCCAGGCGAACTGAATGGCGTCACGCTTGAAATAATCGCCAAAGCTAAAGTTACCCAGCATCTCAAAGAAGGTGTGGTGGCGCGCCGTATAGCCTACATTTTCGAGGTCATTGTGCTTGCCGCCGGCACGCACACAGCGCTGAGAGCTGGTGGCCCGCACATAGGCGCGTGGCTCGGTGCCCAGAAAAGTGTCTTTGAACTGGTTCATGCCCGCATTGGCAAACAGTAAAGTCGGGTCATCGGCGGGCACCAGGGAGCTACTGGCTACACGGGTGTGGCCCTTCTCTTCAAAGTAGGCCAGAAAGGCTTCACGTATTTCTGTGGTCTTCATAGAACGGTCTTCATTTTAGTGTTGTTTTACAGGTTCTTCTCGGAGAATATTTCCCCTGCAATAATATGCAGGTGCAAATGAAATACCGTTTGCCCGGCGCCAGAACCGTTATTAACAATCAGGCGAAAAGCATCAGCCACGCCCAGTTGCTCGGCAACTTTGCCCACCGCCAGCATCAAGTGACCAAGTAATTCCTGATCGTGCGCCTGCGCATCCACCAGGCGCGGAATGCCTTTTTTGGGGATAACCAGCACATGCACTGCGGCCTGGGGGTTCACATCGTGAATGGCGATACAGTGCTCGTCCTCGTAGATAAATTCACTGGGAATCTCGCCGCTAATTATTTTGCCAAAGATAGTATCTGACATACGCCTACCCCAGCTTTTCGTCAGTGGTGAGTACGCGGGCTTCACTTTCCAGCATCACAGGAATACCATCGCGCACCGGATAGGCCAGGCCACTGGCCTTGCACACCAACTCGTCTTTTTCCTGGTCATACTTCAGGGGCGCCTTGCTGACAGGGCACACCAGAATACTCAGGAGTTTCTTATCTATCATCTCAATCTCTGTGATTTGGGTCAGATCTAATCCAGGAGGCGCATTATACGGGCTTTTTCAAGGCTTTGGCATGGGTGGGGCAAGTAATTGTGGGTCTATACGTGCCTTGCGCCAATTCATACGCCAGTCCAGGTGGGGGCCGGTGGCACGCCCGGTAGAGCCCACCTCGCCGATAATATCCCCGGCTTTGAGCTCATCACCCACTTTAACCCGTACTTTGCTCAAATGCAGGAAGGATGAGGACAGAAAATAACCGTGATCCAACACGATAGTGCCACCGGAATAGAACAAATCCGGCTCGGCCAGAGTCACAACAGCAGCCGCGGGCGCATGTACCACGCTGCCGGTGGGTGCTGCCACATCCACGCCATAATGAGGCCGTCCGGGCTCACCGTTGTAATAGCGCTGACTGCCGTAAACGCCAGATACAGGGCCCTCTATAGGCCAGATAAAACCCGCGAGCACCGCCATAAGCAAATCTGGCCGCTCCAGACGACCAGCCCGTGCGGCACGCACCAGAGCCGCTTCCCGACGAATGCGCTCCAACTGCTCCTTGGGTGGGTGCACTGTTTTTGCCGGCACACCCTCAACCCGTTGAATGCGGTATTCCCGGGAGGCAATTTGCAGTGTTTCAGTACAAATACTCCCGGAGGCGTCAGGGCCTGTCACAGACAACTCGGTTGTAGCACCGGCATCGCGGCCAAACCCCATAAACGTTGTGCCGTCAGCCAAAACATCCAGCGCCTTGCCATCCAGAGCGACCAAACTGCCGGGTGCAACCTTGCCCCAGATAAAGCCACCCTGTTGCGGCGCCGTGTTAAATTCGATGCACGAGGCCGCTAAAGGCCCCGAAAACAAGCCTGCAATGATCATTGTAGCGATATGTTTCAAATAAAACCCTCAATAGTCGACAAGGCCTAAATGGCATTAACTTAAGCAGAGTGAGGGCTGAACTGGTGTCACCCGGCAGGACCGTGGAGCGCATGGACGCGCGATACGAGCCTCCATGGATGGATTCACGGCGAGTCCTGAAAACCCTCCCTCGCTATCTACTGGCGGGACGAATACAACTTACTAATTTGTATACTGAAAGAGGATTAGAAATGAGTGCAATATGTGACGGACGAGTAGTAATCATCACCGGAGCCGGCGGCGGATTAGGTCGCGAGTATGCACTGGCATTTGCAGCAGAAGGTGCCAGTGTCCTGGTTAACGATATTAACGCCTTGTCTGCAGAAACAACGGTAGATGAAATTGTATCCGCAGGTGGAAAGGCGCTTGCCAATACCTCCGATATTACCTGTTACGAGGATTCGCTGAACATTGTTAAGTCTGCCATAGAAACATTCGGCGGCCTGCATGTGGTGGTGAATAACGCCGGCGTCTGCTGCGATCGTATGTTTGCTTCCATGACAGAAGACGAGTGGGATCAGGTTATTGCCGTTCACATGAAGGGGCATTTTTGTATCTCCAGCCATGCGGTTCATTACTGGCGTGCCCAGGCCAAAGAGGGTGTTGAAGTCAATGCGCGAATTATTAATACCTCATCCGGTGCCGGCCTGAATGGCTCCATTGGCCAGAGTAACTACGCGGCTGCCAAAGGTGGTATTGCTTCGCTTACCCTTAACCAGGCGGCAGAGCTCAGTCGTTATGGTGTTACGGCCAACGCCCTGGCCCCCGCGGGGCGTACAGGCATGACCGAAGATGTCTTTGCCGACATGATGAAAAAACCTGAAGAGGGGGGGTTTGATTACTACGATCCCGCCAATGTTGCTCCGCTTGTTGTCTGGTTGGGTTCGGAACAATCGAGCCATATTACAGGCCGTGTATTTGAGGCCGAGGGGGGTAAAATTTCTATTGCAGATGGGTGGCGCTCTACCAAGCCAGTTGATAAGCACGATAAGTGGGAGCCATCAGAAATTGGTGGAGCGATCGAGGAGTTGGTCGCACGTGAAGTTCCCGCTCAAAAAGTGTATGGCACCTGAGTAACACG
>JAUVBI010000281.1 GCA_030591305.1 Pseudomonadota bacterium | reverse complement strand
TTTTGCATTGGTAATGCTTCATCACGAATGCTGTGAATAAATTTTAGTGTTTTGAAGCCGTCGAACCACTGGTGAAACTGGCGAAGAAATTTCTCTTGCGTGTTTCCGTGGTTGTGGCAATGCTCAATTGCAGTGGCCAGCCCTCTTGTGAGCAGAGTGTCGGTAACGGTTTGTGCGAGTTCTTCACTGAGGCCCTGGTACTGTAGTAATTTTGGCAATTCACTCAGGTTGTATTCCCGAAGCTGCGGCACTGCTACCAGTAAGGCTTTCAGCACCTCGAAGCACTGGGGGTGATAGAACAGTGCGCTGTCTTCGTATTTGTTGCTCTCTATAATTTTTTGTACTGCCGGGCCCGTACCAAAAGTGACACGATTGGATATTCTGGACTGAAGGGAAATACATTCCCCGGAAAGAGAGCCAATAGAGCCGACTTTGGCAAGTTTGTTCAACAGGTAAAAATCTTCGCCACCCGAACGCTTTGGGTAGCCTCGCACTTTGGCATAATGCAGACCCTTTACGGCAATACAACTACCGAGTGTGTGATAGGCGTAGGGAGACTGTGCATATGACAGGCCAAGAACGTATTGATGTAATCGAATTTCGTAGAGGGCGGTCGCCCGGTTTATCTCCGTTGAAGAGCCTGGAATATGTACAAATGGGTAGACGGCAGTCGAGTAGTCATCGTTCTCTTCCAGACGACGGAAGTAATCTTCAGGTAGCAGTGCATCTGCATCGGTGCAGCAAATCCATTCGCCGGATATAGCGCCCTGAGCCTGCCATAGTAGTGCGATATCGCATCCAACTTTTCTGGCGAGTCCCACACCCTGGGCCGCAGGTGTTGGGCCTTGCAGTTGTTCCAGGTCGTAACAGAGTAAGTCGACTGAATTGTTCAGGTAATAGAGTGAGCAGTGTTGGTCTAAAACGTCATCCACCTTGCTCAGTTTAGAGGCGGCACGTCTCAGGGCAGAATTACATTGAGAATCGGGGTTCGAGTCGGGACGATTGAGTACAATGATAACCAGGGCTTTATCGCTGGCATGTAGTTGAGAGAGGGCTGAAAGTAGTTCCGGTGATTCGTCGTAGGTGGGGATAACAAGAACGTGTTTCCACGGGCCCAGTTTGAGCGGCGCATTGGGCAAGCCGGGTTCAATATGCCGTTCCAGGTAGCGTTTAAGGGCAATATTTTTTTTCATGCGCAAGTGAACCCGAGTACAAACGTTAGTGCAGAGCGGCCTGTATGGGGAGATTCCTGACTATGTCTGCTTCTATGTCCAATAGTTCATTCCAGCGTTGGTCGACTACAGCTGGCGCGATATATTTCCTGGCCAAATCCAGAAAAAGCTCGTAGTGGCGCTCCTCAGAACGGGCGATGGACTGGTAGAATTCCTTTAACAAATTGTCCTCTAGTGCCTCTGCAACCAGAGCAAAGCGCTCCGCTCCCCTGGCCTCAATAATGCTGGCGGTGAGTAGGCGGTCCAGAAGATACTCCTCGCTCTCTTTGCGAATAGCTTTGCGAAACAAAATAATATACGGGTCTTTTTTATCGGCGACCGTTATCAAGCCCCGTTTATGAATCCATTTAACAACTTCACGGTAATGGATGAGCTCCTCGATGGCCAGCTCGGCCATGGCAGCGGCCAGTTCAATTCTATCCGGGTAGTGCGACAGCATCGACATGGCCATGCCCGAGGCTTTTTTCTCTGCGGCAGCGTGATCCAACAGAAAGCTGTCAAAATCAGACATTACCTTTTCTGTCCAGGAATCGGGGGTGGAGTACCGAAGAGGGGAGGCGGGAACAGTTTTTTGGGAAGCGTTACTCATGTGGCGATATGCTACACTGCCTGATCAAAGTCAGCCAGAGTATTGTCGCTCTGGCGGTAGGATTAAAACCAGGTTCAGGAAACTCAAATGATAATTAAACCTCGTGTTCGCGGCTTTCTCTGTGTCACTACGCACCCTGTTGGCTGCGAAGCTAATGTCAAACGGCAAATGGACGTCGTAAAGGCAAAGGGAGCAATTAAAAATGGCCCAAAGCGCGTCCTGGTGATAGGTTCATCGACAGGTTATGGCCTGGCATCGCGTATTACAGCGGCCTTTGGTTGTGGTGCCTCCACATTAGGTATTTTCTTTGAAAAAGAAAGCACCGAGAGAAAGCCGGGAACGGCGGGCTGGTATAACTCGGCGGCTTTCCACAAATTTGCCGAAGCTGAGGGCCTCTACGCCAAAAGCATCAATGGCGATGCCTTCAGCGATGAAATCAAGGCTAAAACTATAGCGACAATTCGCGAAGATTTAGGCCAGGTCGATTTGGTTGTTTATAGCCTGGCCTCGCCGAGGCGGCAACACCCGGTTACTGGTGTGGTGCACACCTCTACGCTCAAGCCCATAGGCAATGCCACTATACAAAAAGGCGTGAATACCGATAAGGAAGTAGTTCAGGACTTCCCCATTGAAGCGGCTAACCAGGAAGAGATAGACAACACCATCGCCGTGATGGGCGGTGAAGACTGGCAAATGTGGATTGACGCACTCGACGATGCTGGCGTACTCGCCGATGGCGCAAAAACTACGGCCTACACTTACATCGGCGATAAACTGACCTGGGATATCTACTGGCACGGCACCATTGGCGCTGCCAAGAAGGACCTGGACAAGCGCGTAGTTGGTATTCGGGAGCGGCTTGCCTCCCGCGGTGGTGATGCCAGGGTTTCTGTGTTGAAAGCTGTGGTAACCCAGGCATCTGCCGCTATTCCCGCTATGCCTATCTATCTGGCATTACTTTTCAAAGTGATGAAAGAACGCGGTATCCACGAGGGTTGCATCGAGCAGGTGGAC
The DNA here is from genome assembly GCA_030591305.1 of Pseudomonadota bacterium. The sequence continues at coordinate 808 of JAUVBI010000281.1, read as the reverse complement.
GGCTTGTTTCGCGACTCTCTCTACGCAGAGGCCCCCTACCTGGATGAAGAGGGCCGCCTGCGGGCCGACGGTAAAGAACTTGACCCGGAAATTCAGGCCGCCGTGGGCGAGTTGTGGCACAAGATAAATACCGACACTTTGCGTGAATTGTCTGATTTTGCAGGCTACAAGCAGGAGTTTCTGCAGTTATTTGGTTTTGAAGTCGACGGCGTTGATTATGAGGCTGATGTTAATCCCAAGGTCCTTATCAGTAACATGGTTCCTTAAGGGAACTGCCTGACATGATGGATCATGGCATCCCGTTTCGCCTGAACTCCCGGGTTCGTCGCCTCGTAGCGCCCAATTCCGGGCCTATGACAGGGCCAGGTACCAATACCTACCTCATTGGCAATGATGAGGTAGCAGTGCTCGACCCCGGTCCCGCGATTCCCGAGCATATAGAGGCTATTTTAGCGGCGGCCGGTGGCCGAATTCGCTGGATAGTCTGTACCCACACGCACCCCGACCATTCTCCTGCATGGCAAGCGGTGGCTGCCGCCGTTGGTGCTGAGGTTATTGTTATCGGTGCGCCTCCCGCAGATGATATGTTTCAGGACGAGACATTTAAGCCCACAGAGGCTTTGTGTCACGACGATGTCCTGCAAACCCCCGAATTTACCCTCAGGGCGGTGCACACCCCGGGCCATGTGAGCAATCATTACTGCTTTTTTCTGGAAGAGGAGCAAATGTTGTTTGCCGGGGACCATATTATGAACGGCTCCACCGTGGTTATCGTGCCGCCCAGTGGCAATATGAAGGCCTATATTGA
>JAUVBI010000269.1 GCA_030591305.1 Pseudomonadota bacterium | reverse complement strand
TCAGCCAGATCCAACAATAAGTGCCTGGCCAGATGAAGGCCCTTGTTAATCTGGAAGGTGTCGTTGAGGTCCGGGTCATTGATTAGGCCTTTCCAACCAACCGTCGTACGGGGCTTTTCAAAATAAACCCGCATAACAATAAACAGCTCTGCCACGTGTATATCGGCCGCGGCTTTGAGTTTCTCCGCGTACTCACGCGCGGCGAGCGGATCGTGTATTGAGCAGGGGCCGACTATCGCCAGCAGCCTGTCGTCTTCTCCCGAGAGAATACGGTGTATGCTATTGCGGGCGTTTGCTACCGTTTCAGCAGCCTTTCCACTCACTTCCAGGTCAGCCATAAGCTGCTCTGGAGAAATGAGTTCATCGGTTTTACGTATTCGTAGGTCGTCGGTATTGGTCGTCATTGCTTAGGCCTTTAAAGTCAGCCGCACAATATACTATAGATTGCCGGGCGTATCGATATGCTATTGATTAGCCTTTATTTCCGGCGCGAAATGCGAATTTTCCTTTTACTGCCCTCTATTTGCATTTTGTAGCCAAAACTATCTTTCAGGATCGTCACCGGAAAATCACAACCCTGAAAATTCAGCGTGGCTCCATCAACCTGCTTCCACACCTGACCATTTTCAAACTTGAAATACCAAGTCTTGTTACTGTCCCGCTGGCATAGTATCACCCTGGAGTAAACTGCATTGTCTGGATGGTCCGAGGGCTTCTCCTCAAACTTATAGCCACCCATATGATCATTCATTTGTGGCTTGCCCGCTGGCACCGCTGCGGCAGCAGCTGCCGCTGGTATACTTACATTTGATGCAGACTGCGTGACCGGCTGTGCCACAGTGGCACCCTGAGCTACCGCCTCTTCTCCAAGCACTTCCTTTCCAAGAGATTCATAGCATGCAACACGAGAGTCCCACTCAGCCATTCTTGCGCAGATTTTTAAGTCCTCAACAACATCCGCTGCTGTAGCAGACGAAAAAGGGGGGTAGATAAGGCTGCAAAAGGTGAACAGACACCAGGACTGTAAATTCATTTGATTTTTCCTTGAGCGCATCAATTTGATCCAGAGTATAACAGCGAAATGTAGTATACCCCGGTGTAATTCACACAGATACAGGACGGGCCACAGCGGTAGATGGTGGGCATATAGCTGTAGGTACTGGTATTTTACTTACCCGGCTATGTCAATCTCAGCCCAATGGCAATCGAGTAAGACACCTATCGTATTCGGTACATGCAGGTGGGCCGCGTACCAGGTGTGCAGGCAGCGAATACGTCCAAAATCGGCGATTCCACCAATGCCGCGCTGCTGCAAAACCTCGTAGTATTTGCCCAAACGCAGTTGCTCCTCAATGGCGGGGCTCATATAGCTGTTGCGCAACGCAATATGAGCCCTGTGATCTTTAATCATGTCGCGCTGTAAATCCGGGTTACCATCCACCTGCTGCTGTAGCTGACGGATGAGGCCGCCGGCCTCGTCACAGTCAATGCGGTAGACCAGCGCCGGGTCGACTAACCAGAACAGGTTGGGAAAGGGTGCGCCCTCTACCATGGAAGAAACCCGTATAACCATTGGCTCACCCCCGGGGCCATAGACAGCAACATCCTCAAGGCCACGCGGCTCTCTGCCCAATAAGCTGGCTATTTGTGATCGAAGGTGGGAGTTGACCCCCGGCATGGCTTCATTTGGCATGGTGGAAGTTTACGCGTTCATAGCTGTATTTGACATCCACCGCGACGATCTTTAAAGTGCGCGTCTGTACTAGGTGCCTGCCGCCGGAAGTTTTCTTCGGGCTCAGCGGGTTAAATGGGAAGTGTGGTAAGCCCCGAAGGGCCCAGACCACCGCTGCCCCCGCAACGGTAATGTAGCATCGCTACCAGCCCGACACCTGCCTGGACAAACTTTATATCAATGGAGCGGAGGGCTTCATTAAAGGCGCTCTGGTGCCCCCGGCATTGCATCTCCTTCTGTACCCTCCCTCATTAGCCCCTGTTTACTGGCGTGAGGAATATCATGACAACTTTTACAAAGCTTTTTACCCGGCGTACCGTATGCGCCCTGGCGACACTATCTGCGGTCTCGGCCCCTTCTTTTGCGAACAACAAACTCGAGGAGATCATCATCACCTCTTCACGGGTGGAAATGCCCCTGCGAGCTATCGGCACTTCTGTCTCTGTCATCACCGGGCAGGAGATCCAGGACAGGGGCTACAACTCCCTGGTGGATGTTTTACGCAATCAACCCTCTGTATCGGTGAGCAATGCCGGTGGCGCAGGCAAGGCAACCGCATTGCGCATTCGCGGTGAGGCCGGATATAGAACTCTGGTGTTACTCGATGGTATCGATATTTCAGACTCATCCGGCACCCAGGTGTCCCCCCGCTGGGAGCATCTGCAAGGCGCCGGCGTCGAACGCGTGGAGATCCTGCGCGGCCCCCAGGGCTTGATGTATGGCGCAGACGCCGGCGGTGTGGTGAACATTCAAAGCCGCACAGCACAGTCTGGTTTCGGCGGTGACTTAACCGCCCAGGGTGGCCGTTATGGCACCCAGCAGTACTCGGGCTCTCTGGCTGGTGGAAATAACACTCTGGATTTCAATGTTTTTGCCTCGGACTACCAGACAGACGGGTTTAACTCCCGCACCACCGACACTGCACTCAAAGATGACGATGGTTATGAAAACACCACCGCCCACGGCCGCCTTGGCTGGAGCCCCAGTGAAGATCTGCGGTTTGAGTTAATCGCCCACGACGTCGATGCAGATAATAACTATGACAGCTGCTACAGCGTCGCAACATTCGCGTCCGTTGATGACTGTACCGACAGCTTTCGCCAAACCAGCTATCGCGCCACCGCCGAAATTGGCGCTGGATCTTTTGGCCACAAACTGGCCTATACCGATTCGACTACCGAGAGGGAGTTCTTCTCAGAGGGCCTGAGCAGCTTCGCCGCTGATGGAGGACTGGAAAAAATCGAATACCTCGGCACCTGGGCGGGTGGTGATCCACTGCGTCTGGTGTACGGCATCGACTTCGAAACAGAATCCATCGATGACGGAACCTTCGACACAGACCGTGACCAGATCGGTTACTATGCCGAATATCAGGGAAATTTCAGTGAACAGTTCTTCGTTACTGCCGGTGTTCGCTATGATGATAACGACGATTTTGATGCCCACACTTCCTGGCGCGCCAGCGCCACCTACCTGCTGAATCTGTCCGGCGGTGAACTGAAATTCAAGGGAACCTACGGCACGGGCTTTCGTGCACCCAGCCTGTATGAGATCTCCTATAACAACGGCCCCTTTGCCACATCCCCCGCATCGGAGACCGATCTGGTAGAAGAAACCACTGAAGGTTTCGATCTGGGCCTGGCCTACTATGGCAATGGTGGCCTTTTCCTGGAGGCCGTTTACTTTGACCAGAAAATTGATGACCTGATCGATTTTGACCTTATTAACTACTCGGGCTACCTGCAATTCAAGGGTGAATCCTCCTCCACCGGAGTAGAGTTGGTTGCTGACATCCCGGTGGCGGACAGCTGGTTTTTCATCGGCAACTACACCTACAACGACGCGGAAGATCCCAATGGCCAGCAGCGCCTGCGTTCACCCAAGCACCTGGCCAACCTGGGCGTCAGCTACCGCACCCTGGGGAACATGCTGGCCATCAATCTGAACATCCGAAGCTCATACGATGCCGTGGACAGTTTCGGTGTGGAGATTGACAACTATGAAGTCGTAGATTTAAGCGCCCGTTACCAGATTTTTGACGGCCTGGAAATCTTCGCCCGCATCGAGAACCTGCTGGACGAAGATTATGAGGAAGTTCCCACTTATAATACTTCGGGAACTGCAGGCTACGCTGGTGTACGCTACTCTTTCTAGAGAAATAGCCATGCAGGG
>JAUVBI010000283.1 GCA_030591305.1 Pseudomonadota bacterium | reverse complement strand
CCTTCCGCATCCAGTATCACAGCACGCAAAATGGATGCGTTATCACTGTCCAGCGCATTGCCTAATGCCAGAGACATGGCAGCAATCATTTTTGCATCAATGATATTAGCCTTGGGCCGCGCCAGACGCAGGCGCAGCAAGCTTCCATCGTGTTCCAGCCATTCCTTGAGTGGAGACTCATTCATGGTTTAGCCCTCGGCACCAGGCTGCAGGCTGTCAATAAGTGCCGGCGTCCACTCAACGCCCCGGGCCAGAGCCTGGCGCAGAGCGACAAAATCTATTTCACGGCCAATTTCACGGTTGCCATCGTTGAAGGCCCTGAACCCGGTGTTCGCCTCTGTCATCATATTCAGAGCCAACCAGGAACGTGAGTTTTCCTTGTTGCGGTTCCACGCTTCCAGCTTTGGCTTGCGCAGTTCTTCAAAGCTTTTTGTGAGCACTCCAGGAAATGTTTCCATCAGCTTGGCACACAACTCATCTACTTTTTCATCCAGCAAGGACAGATCAATTTCACCCTCGCCCTGCAAGGCTTTACCTGCGGCACGCTCCTCACCCATTTTAAATTCACCGTGAACAACCTGGCCGTATTCATCCAGCATACGGTCGGTCACAACCTGCGGGTTAGCAATATACTTGCCGTTAATTTTTAATGCGGGAACAACTGCTGTACAGATACCCAGACGCTTCGCTTTATGTGCAGAAAACGGCTCACAAAGTGTGCCTGACACCATGGCTTGTTCACAGCCAATCATCACGGGCAGGAAGTCTGTAGAGCCACCGATGGCAGCGGAACCGTGCTTGGGACCAGCCTGACCAAAATTAGCCAAATCCTGAGCCACAGTAAAATCACAGGCCATGCCAATCTCCTGGCCGCCACCAACCCGCATGCCATTAACCCGGCAGATAACAGGCTTATCGCAATACATAATGGAGGAAACCATGTCATTAAATAACCTCATGTACTGGCGATACTCCTCGGGCTTGCCCGAGTAGTACTCGGCATACTCTTTGGTGTTGCCGCCTGTACAAAATGCCTTGTCACCCACAGCGGTGAACACCACCGCGTTAACATTTCGGGCAACTGAAGCGGCGCGAAAAGCTAAAATAAGTGCTTTACACATATCGGTGGTATAGGAGTTATATTGTTTGGGGTTATTTAAAATAATCCATGCGTTGTAAAGATCCTTGGCCTCACTACCATCGAGACGCTTGGCCGGACGCAGTTCATAGCGCACCATACCATCACACAGCTTCTCAATTTCAACATCGACCAGCCGGTGGTCATTAAGATGGTCCGGTGCTATTTCTTTAACAATGGCTTCGGTTATAGGGTTCATAATAGGCTCCTTCAGGGCACAAGAATTGCGCGGGCAGTGAGCTTGTGCTCGTGTGCCGCTGTAAAAACTTCATTAATTTGATCCAGCGGATACTGCTGAACAAAGGGTTGCATGGTGACTTTGCCATCCAGAACAAGCTGGAGAGCAGCGCCATAATAATCGGGCGAGCAGCCCCAGTTGCCCTGGGCGCGCGCATGAAATGCCATGAGATTGGACAGGCGTAATTCCAGTTTCGCCATGGTGAAACCTACAACGCCGATATAACCGCCATAGGTGAGCAGGCTGTAGGCTGTATTTTGCCCCTGAGGCGTGCCGGAGCACTCAAATACTTTCCACTCGGTCTGGCGTAATTCTTTTTCATCGGCAAAGGCAGAGATAGCTTTCTTCAGTGCTCGGCCCTCATAATCGGCCGCATTTAATGCCAGACTGGCGCCGTAGCCCAACTGCTTTTGCAACTTGTCTGTATCGACATCGACAGCGACAACGGTTGCGCCCATGGCTGCTGCAACCTGTACCGCATAACCACCGACACCACCCACCCCTATAACCACAACAAGGTCACCGTCGGCCACTTCTGCCTGAGCCATCGCCTGATAGGGTGTGGTGAGGGCATCTGCAACCACGGCTACATCAGCCAGTTCCAGACCCACTTTTTCCAATGCGGCTTCGTCCACCTCGCAAAGGCAGTGAGCGGGCACACATATGTGACTGGCAAAACCACCCTGTATGTCATTACCCGGCATTTGTTGGTTGCGACAGATAGTCTTTTTACCACGCTGACACAGGTCGCATTGACCGCAGGGAATAACTGCGGGGATGATCACTGCCTTATTGAGGAAGCTGGAAAAATTACTGCCTGCAGCCACCACCCGACCACTTATTTCATGCCCCAGGGCCAATGGCAGGGCGCTGTTAACGCGCACACCGTCGTAAAAATAACCCAGGTCAGTGTGGCAGACACCGCAGCCAGCCACCTCGACAATAACCTGATCTGGTTCCGGGCCGGACAGCTCCACAGACACCTTCTCTAGTGGCTGTCCTGGTTCGTTCATTACCCATCGATAGGATGCCACCATACTGTCGTACCTCGCCCGGCTGAATTGTTATTTTGAGAGAAACTTCACACTTCTAATCGTAGGATTACTGTATTGTAGGGACTCCTTACTGTCAATGTGGCTTCGACATGAAAACTTGACATAGATCAATAGTCTGCACTCTCTTGCAGGGTAGCCATATTGTATGGGTGTAACACAATATGGCTACCCTAGACATTATGTGTGCCCCCGCAGTATGCTATGCTCAATACAAAGGGTGACGGGGATATCGAGGAAAAACAATAAAATGGCAAGTAATACCACCACAGTCCGCCGCAAAGCTGACACCGGCCACCCCATTGAACTGGGGCCATTGGCAGATATTCTTGGCTATTATCTTCGCCGCGCCCAAAGCGCCAATTTCCAGACATATGACAAGTATCTCAGTGAACGCAATGTTTCCCCAGGGCAATTCGGCCTGCTGTGTAAAATAGACAATAACCCGGGCATCAGCCAGACGGCACTGGCCCGGGCAGACGGCATCGAACGCTCCACTCTGGGCGAAATCATCGATCGTTTTGAGAAACGGAAACTGGTGGAACGCAGGCGTCACCCGACAGACAGGCGTGTTTACGCACTGCATCTCACCCGCAAGGGGAAAACATTCCTGTCCCAGATAACGCCCGAGGTACTGGCCTCGGAAGAAGAGCTGACCCAAAATCTGAGCCAGAAAGAATTTAAAACCCTGCTTAGCCTGATTAAAAAACTGGTCGGCCCCGACCAATAATTCAATTCAATGCTTTCCTCAGCAACAGGTTCTGGGTGGGCGAAAAATCGAAATTGTCCAAAAACTCCAGTAACGAAATATTCTGCCACTGCAGTTGTGTAGTGATGCTACTGACTTGCAGCACCGCCAAATTACCAAGTAACTGCGATAACAGAGTCCTGGCCAGACCCTGCCCTGTGTAATCGGGATGCATACCAATGGTGTCCAGTACGGCCGCAGGCTCAACCCGACCAAAGTCGCCATAATCAAGCCTGACCATTGCATAACCCACCACTACACCAGCCTGCTCTACCACCAGCGACACACGGATACCGGACTCATTAAGCATCTCCTGCATCTTGGCCTGAAAGAAGCTTGAGCGATCCCGGCCGGTCAATTTTTTGTCTATACGTATCAGTGTGGGCAAATCATCCTGTACCATTGAGCGGGCGAGGCCGGAATCCTGCACGTCGCGGTTAGCGCCATCAGG
>JAUVBI010000212.1 GCA_030591305.1 Pseudomonadota bacterium | reverse complement strand
TGCGCGGTGAGCATGCCGACAGCGTGATTGTATTCGCCAACCGCCGGGATCAGGTGCGCCGCCTGCATGAAAAATTGCGCAAGGCCGGTGTTTCCTGTGGCATGCTTTCGGGTGAGGTGCCACAGAACAAGCGTACGCGCACACTGGAACAGTTCAAGAGTGGTGACATCAAAGTCTTGGTGGCTACCGATGTCGCGGGTAGGGGTATTCACGTCAGTGGTGTCAGCCATGTAGTGAACTACAACCTGCCGGAAGACCCGCAGGACTATGTTCATCGTATTGGACGCACAGGGAGAGCGGGTGCCACGGGTATTTCTATTAGCTTTGCCTGCGAGGACGAGGCTTTCCTGTTGCCCGATATAGAGCAGTTACTCGGGGAAAAGCTGGAGTGTACCTATCCCCCGGAAGAACTGCTGCTGTAAGGTTCGCCTAGTCGGCCAGTTCTTCGCACCACATGATGGTCGCGCCGACTACCGCAGAGGGAATAACAAAGAAGTTCACAATGGGGATGCCTGCACACAGGGCAACCCCGCCACCAAAACCCAGGCTGCTCAGGCGGCGAGAACGAGCCGCCTCCTTTACATCGGTAAAGCTCAGCTGATGATTGTCCATGGGGTAGTCCAGAAACTGTATGCTCATCATCCAGGCACCCAACAGCAGCCATAAAAAGGGCGCAACTGCGTTCAAGCCCGGGACAAAACTGAGAATCAGTACCAGTAAAAACATCGGTATGTAGTACACTAGTTTTAGCACTTCCCGCATGATTCCCCGGGGGATAGCCAGCAGTGCAGCTCCCAGCCCCTCCAGCGAATTCACCGGCTTGCCGGTAATGAGTTCCTCTGCTTTTTCCGCCAGCAGGGCATTAAACGGCGACGCAATAAGCAGGGCGATGGCGGTGAAGGCATAGCCTGTGATCAGGCTGAGGGTAATCCCGATCAGGGGCCACAGAATCCATTCAATAAACCCCAGCCAATCGGGAATCATACCCAGCCAGCCATTCATCAGATCGCTGAGGTAGTTGATGGTGACGCCAATCAAGGAGCCGAAAATAATGATATTGACCAGTAGTGGGATAATCACAAACAGGCGCAGAGATTTGTGGTTCAACATTTTGGCGCCACGCAATAGGTACTGTACACCGTGTGATAGGTTACCGTCCAAGGGCTGGCTCTCCTGTTTTTTGGGCACATACCTGACACAGGCAGCGCTTGAACTTCTCTGACTCGGGAATTTCATTGAGCGTAGGTGCGCTGATGTCTGCATTGTTGCACCAACAGACCTCTATATTTTTTCCTATACTGACGGCACAGATGTTTTCTTCACCACACAGTGGGCAGTGTTGTTCGATGTTTGTTCCTGTCGTATACATAGGCTCTGTGAGATAGCAGTTGCTGGGGCTATAATAGCGAATTAGCGACCGGTAGTAAGCATATGACAGAAGACGACAACATGTTTTTCCAGGAAATGTCTGATGTTGCACCGCTAAAGCGTGACCTGCGTGTCGCAGTGAACCGCAAAAAGCAGTCCAATAAGGACTCTTCTCTGGCACATCGGCGCGCTGCCGCCGTGGCGGGGCCCACCGTAGATGACAATATTCTGAGCGAGGAGGGTATAGAGCCCCTGGACCCCTGGTACGTGTTGGAGTGTAAGCGCCCGGGTATTCAGAATGGTGTGTTCAGAAAGCTGCGCCAGGGTCGCTACGAGGCTGAGGCCCGACTGGATTTACACCGCATGACTGTCGCCGTTGCGCGGCGTGAGCTGTTCCGATTTGTACAGGACTGTCACCAGCTGGGTTTGCGCACGGTGTTGCTTATTCACGGCAAGGGCGAGACACCTACCGAGCGGGGCAAGTGCTCAATTCTCAAGGGCTGCACCGACCATTGGCTGCGACAGCTGGATGTCGTCCAGGCGTTTCACAGTGCGCGGCCGCAACATGGCGGCACCGGGGCGGTGTATGTTTTATTGTGTAAGAGTGAGGAGAGTAAGCGGGAGAGTCGCGAGAAATTCAGCTGAGTGGGTAGCTCGGAGTCCGTAGGCTCGAATGTTCTACCCCTCTTCAAGACACGCCGTAAATCCGTCCCTGGAGGCTCGACTGCAGCATCCATGCTGCAGACGGTCTTGAAGAGGGGTAGAACATACGAGCCTAGCTACTTTGAGTCTAGACGACAGTAAATCTTGATCGCTTATATTCCTGTAGCTAGCCTCGGTTAAACATATCCTCATAGCGACCGTCTGCCGCAGGGACGCGGCAGTCGAGGCCCCATGGACGGGTTCACGCCGTGTCGCAATGAGGATATGTTTAACCGAGGCTACGGACTTGCCAATAGCACCCGAGCAAAAAAACTATTAGGTACACGCACTTCTTAGAATATCCGCATACTCCGCCCCATGCCGGTGCTCAGCCACGATGTCTGGTACGGTTCGCCCATTGGGGCCGCTGGCATCGATATTTCGATTTTCACCCTTGAAAAATTCCACGAATACGGCAAAGTCTTCTTCCCGCATGCTCTGGTAGGCTTTCAGTAGCATGTGAAAATCTTCATCGCTATTGTCGTGGGGGCGGATGCTGAGGAAGCTCTTGATGTGGTCCTCGGTCCACACTTCGTCGAGAACCTTTGCCTTATCTTTTTTCATAAACCTGTTTCTCCGCTATACCAGCTTTTCGGCCAGTAGCTTGTTGACCATTTGTGGGTTTGCCTGGCCTTTGGAAAGTTTCATTATCTGTCCCACAAAAAAGCCCAGCAGTTTTTTGCGTTTGCCCTCATCAGCCGCCAGGTATTGGGTCACCTGGGTGCTGTTAGCGGCGATTATCTCATCGACCATGCCCTCCAGCTCACCGCTGTCGCTGACTTGCTTGAGGCCCTTGGCGGCGATAATTTCGTCGGCGCTGCCCTCGCCCTGCCACATGGCCTCAAACACCTGCTTGGCAATTTTTCCGGATATACTGTTGTCCATGATGCGTTTAATCAGGTCGCTCAGGGCTTGCGGCGAAACGGGACTGGCTTCTATTTCAAGATCATTGCGGTTCAGGCGGCCCAGTAGTTCGACCTGTACCCAGTTGGCCGCCATCTTTGGGTTGCCGCATGCAGAGGCGACACTCTCGTAAAAGTCAGCCATGGTGCGAGTAGCAGAGAGTACGCCCGCATCGTACTGGCTGAGCGCATACTCGTTGGCAAAGCGCTCACGCTTCTGCCGTGGTAGTTCGGGTAACAGACCTCGCAGGGCTTCTATATAGCTGTCATCAATGACCACGGGCAACAGGTCAGGCTCGGGGAAATAGCGGTAATCATTGGCCACTTCCTTGGAGCGCATGGAGCGGGTTTCGTCGCGCTCGGCATCGTATAAACGGGTTTCCTGCACAATCGTGCCGCCGTCATCGAGGATGTCGGCCTGGCGGTTGAGCTCGTAGCGGATAGCTTTTTCAACGAAGCGAAAGGAGTTCACGTTTTTAATTTCTGCCCGTGTACCCAATGTCTTTGAACCCACCGGGCGCAGGGAAATATTTACATCGCAGCGCATGGAGCCCTCAGCCATATTGCCATCGGAGATGCCCAGATAGGTCACCAGTCTATGCAATTCTTTAAGGTAGGTGACAGCTTCCTCCGCCGTGCGAAAATCGGGCTCTGTCACAATTTCCAGCAGCGGTGTGCCCGCCCGGTTCAGGTCAATTCCGGTCTGGCCGTGGAAGTCTTCGTGCAGGGACTTGCCCGCGTCCTCTTCCAGATGTGCCCGAGTGATGCCGATGTTGCGCGTACTGCCATCTTCCAGCTGGATTTTGACATTGCCCACGCCGACAATCGGATCGGAAAATTGACTGATCTGGTACCCCTTGGGCAGGTCGGGGTAGAAGTAGTTTTTGCGATCAAATACCGATCGCTTGCCAATTTTGGCGCCTATAGCCAGGCCGAACATCACGGCGTAACGCACGGCCTTTTCATTGAGTACCGGTAACATACCTGGCATGGCGAGATCGACGGCGCTGGCCTGGGTGTTGGGTGGCGCACCAAATGTGGTGGCCGACCCGGAAAATATTTTAGACTCGGTGGCCAATTGCAAATGTACTTCCAGGCCGATTACAGTTTCCCACTGCATAATTATTTTTCCTCCGTTTGATTGGGGTGAGCCAGATGCCAGTCGGTGGCCTGCTGGTAGCGATGTGCAACATTAAGCAGGCGGGCCTCGCCAAAGTGCTGGCCGATCAGTTGTAGTCCCACTGGTTTCTGGTCTACAAAACCCATGGGAACCGACATGCCGGGCAAACCCGCCAGATTCACGGCCAGGGTGTAAACATCCTCCAGGTACATCGCCAGGGGGTCGTCAGACTTTGCACCCAGGGCAAAGGCGGGCCCGGGGGTGGTGGGGCCGGCAATTATATCCACCTGTTTGAAGCAGTCCAGGTAATCCTGCTGAATAAGGCGTCTGACCTGCTGGGCCTTTTTGTAATAGGCGTCATAGTAGCCTGCGGAGAGTGCGTAGGTGCCGACCAGTATGCGCCGTTTTACCTCGTCGCCGAAACCCTCTTCGCGGGTGCGCGTGTATAAATCATGCAGGTTTTTGGGGTCGCTACACCGGTGTCCATAGCGCACGCCGTCAAAACGGGACAGGTTGGTGGATGCTTCGGCTGGTGCGATGACATAGTAGGTTGGAATGGTCAGCTTGCTATGGGGCAGGGAGACCTCCACCAGAGTAGCTCCCAGTGCCTCCAGTGCTTTTAGCGCAGTGTCTATTGCTTCCGCCGTTGCCGGGTCCAGACCGGCACCAAAAAACTCTGTGGGCAGGCCAATCCGCAGCCCCTCCAGAGAGTCTCCCAGGCTGGCCCTGTAATCTGGGCAGGGAAGGTTAGAGGAGGTGGAATCGTGTTTGTCGTGGCCGGCCATGGCAGCCAGCAATATAGCGCAATCTTCCGCACTGCGAGCCAGGGGCCCCGCCTGGTCCAGGCTGGAGGCAAAGGCGACCATGCCCAGCCGGGATACCCGGCCATAGGTGGGCTTCAGCCCTGTTATGCCGCAGAAGGCAGCCGGTTGGCGAATGGAACCGCCGGTGTCAGTTCCTGTAGCGGCGGGTGTCAGCATGGCGGCCACCGCTGCGGCGGAGCCGCCGGAAGAACCTCCCGGCACTAAGGTGTCGTCCCAGGGATTTTTTACCGGGCCGTAAAAGCTATTTTCATTGGATGAACCCATGGCGAATTCATCCATGTTGGTTTTTCCAAGCATCACCGCACCTGCCGCTGCAAATTTCTGGATGACTGTGGCATCGTAGGGTGGGACAAAGTTATCCAGCATGCGAGAGCCACAGCTGGTTTTCGTACCGGCGGTACAAAAGATATCCTTGTGGGCGAGGGGAATGCCGGTCAGTGTCGTCGCATTACCCCCGGCCAACTGACTGTCTGCCTGGGCGGCTGTTTTTAGGGCGGCCGCGGCATTGACAGTGATAAAACTGTTATAGGAGG
>JAUVBI010000297.1 GCA_030591305.1 Pseudomonadota bacterium | reverse complement strand
TCATTTCGCCATCAAGGCTACCGTCAAATGCAACGGCCTGTGCCGGCTCGGCTTGTGTAGCAACCTCTTCGACAGTAGCGGGGCCATCTTCGCCAGTGTAAACACCAGCAACAGGTTTGATACGTTTTTCAAGGGCCGCAATACCGGCAGGACCGGTTTCCTGAGCCTCTTTAAAACCAACATTCTTCGCAATAAAGAAAATGCTGAAAGAAAACACGACCAGTATGACCAGGACGATAACCATATTTTTTATAACCGTTTGATCGGTTTGTTCTTCCATATCGTGCCTCTAGTTCGGAACCTTTAAAGGTCGGATAGTATAGCCGTAGTGCCCTGTAACCGAAAGCGACGCTATCAACCAGCGTCAACTCGATAATCCAAGTTCTTTTTTCAACGCCTTTACTACGTATGTATTGAGGCTCTCACTAACCTTAAACGACTCGATAGCCAGGCGCTCATGCAGTTCTTCACCAACCCTGAGGTTGAACTTGCCGGAATAGGATTTGTTTGCAGTCGGGGGTGGCAGCTTCTTGCCTTCTTTTTCGCAGGTTTCCACCCAGTCATCAATGACCTCAACCAGCTCTTTGAAAACCACCAGCTCATTATCGCCATGCACGCCACCGTAAAACAGACCCGGTGAACGCCCGACATAACATTGATCTTCATCGGACCAGTAAACCAGTTTCAAATAATTATCACTTCCTTTCATTTCTTTACCAATGCCAGGGCTTGCTGGACTTCGCTTATCTGATATGGGCAGGCATCTATAGATGGTACCAGTATAGTACCATGTTATGTGTCGGTGATTTGCCTTGGTGTTTGTAGGGAAGCTTCATTTAATTGGGGGGGCTGTAAAAAAATAAATCTGAACCCTTAGACAGCACGATACTAAAGTAATTGACACACACCAAACTATAGTGATTGATGCACAAGAAACCATAGTTAATGACATAACAACGCCAAACCCTCGCAGATTCTCTGGATCGCATCGTATCCGGCCCCTTTCCGGGCCCTTTTCACACCCCGATGGGCTTACCAACTGAAGACGAAGTTATTGAAGGTGCTCAGCTCCATCTTCATCAGGCCGCCGCTCCGAAGTACGGCGAAGACGATGTCGTTGTTGTCGGGGTCCAGGATGACGCCGCCGTAATGGATGCCGTTGCCATTGGTCAGCATCGTCGTCGATACACTCTGCATTGTGTCGTAGTCCGACTGTAAAATTGACTCATTACCCCACTCCGAGTCTGCGTAGATGCTCTCGCGCCGCCCTGTGGTGAGGTCCACGATAGAGCCCACATATGATGCGACCGTGCCCACCGCCCAGATGACGTTGCGGGTGGGGTCCCAGAACATGTTGCTGTGGCCCATACCGCCATAGATACCAGTGGTGAAGCTTTCGTAATTACGCTGACCGGTGGAGAGGTTGAACGAGTACAGCCCGCTGTTGCTCACCCCGTGAATGAGATCGTCGTGAAATAGCAAGCCTTGAACGAGGAACTGCAGGACGAATCCGCTACCGATTGGAGTCGGTGCCGGTACTGGCGTCGCACCACCACCACCCGGGTTGTGTCCAGCGCCGCCCCACCTGGAGTGATAGGTGCAGGTCTGGCCATCAGCGCTGATGGAGATGATACCGTCACCCTCGCGAACACCGTGCATCGACAGGTAGAACGTACCGTCGGGACCCACTTCGAAGGCCTGCGCCTGAAACGCGATGGACTCCTCCCGACCGTAGGCGTCCGGTCGGAAACACTGACCCGCCCAGGTGCCCGTGATGTCCACATCGGGGTCGTCCTGGGCCTTCCACGCCAGGGTGCGCTCGCCGGTATTGGGATCGATGCGCACGATCTCCCGGGTGCTGCTGCTGGATTGCCCGGTTCCGCCGCCATAGGTGTACAGCATGTTGTCGGGTCCGATACGCAGGACATTGGCGCCGCTCAGCGGCTGCTCGGTGACAGTCCCGGTGTTGCCGGGTTTGGGGCTCAGATAACCAGAGCCGAACGTCTCCAGACTGCTATCGGGTTTTGGGTACAGGCCGGTGATGATGCGGCGGTTACCTGTGTCGATGTTCCAGGCGACGATGGATGCGGTTTTGGCGTAATCCGCGTTGGACCACCTGATGATGGCGAACATATCGCGCATTGCCGGGTCGACATCGCCACTAAGCCACTCCGTTTGCCCTGAGGTCTGTTTGTACCAGGCGTCGAAGCGCGGGCCCATACCAAACGCGACCGGCCATGTCTCGGAAATCATCTTGTCCTGCGCCGCGCAGTTGAGGACGGGGCCGCCCGGGTAGTACGGCGGATCTTGTGTGGGGTCTACATAGCCATTTCCGGCGCCGATAGTGCCGCTCGCGCCGCCTTCTGAGTCGCCAGTGATGCGGCAGCGGCAATCGACCTGAAGCCTAGTGGGGTTGCGCTGCCACATGGGAAACGTGCCACACCCGTAGTCGTAGTACGGCTTGTCCGATTGGCTCGCGTCGATGGAGCGGTGACACAAGGGCGCACCGCCATTGAAGTCAGCCTCGTGAAAGCAAGCGGCCCCAAAGCCGCAGTCTTCGATGAAGTCGGTCGGCTCGTAAACGTCGTTGGTGCACTCACGCGCTTTCTGAATGTAGGTCTCTTCGTAAAGGTTGCTCAGGGCACCGCCGATCCCGCACTCGTTTTCACCGGTCAAGGCGCATATTTCAAACCCATTTTTGAAAATCAGGGATTCAAAGGCCGAACCTGCCCAAGCCGGGTTAGAGAAGGGGGAGAGGCACATGAGGAGGAAACAGGCAAAAGCCAGGTTCAAGCCACTGTTGCCCCGCTGTATTTTGGAGTACATTCGGTGGCCTGCTGATTGTTTGTTTGTGTTACGCAAGTATAGATTAATAGTGAATCAGATTGAATGTTTTAAACGACCAGTAAGACTCTGGAGCGATGGTTCCAGGCTCGTAGACCAGGGCCAAACTATAGTAACTGGCTAATTATGGGTTTACTCATAGATGTCTGAATGCGTAGTAGCATTCGTTTCCTTATTCCAGCAGAACGGCTAAACTACGCAACTGGTTTTACTGCGCCCGTAGCTCAGCTGGATAGAGTACTGCCCTCCGAAGGCAGGGGTCACAGGTTCGAATCCTGTCGGGCGCGCCATTAAAATCAGCAATAAATACAGTTACTTATATTAATATTCTGGTCTTTAAATATTGTCTGTTGATATCAGAATTTATTGATTTAAATCCTGTGTAAATC
>JAUVBI010000140.1 GCA_030591305.1 Pseudomonadota bacterium | reverse complement strand
TTTGCTGGAAAAAGAAAAAGCTGCGCGGTAATAGCCTGCGCAGCTTTTCTCATTTCGTCACCTGGAATTAACGACCTTTCCACACGGGCGCCCGCTTTTCAGCAAACGCTCTGGGGCCTTCAATCGCGTCTTCACTTTGGTACGCCTTTTCGTGCAGACGACTGGCCTCTTTAAGTGCATGGCCTGTTGTCAGATCCATAGCGGCCATTGCGCTGAGCTTGGCCGCTTCCACCGAGAGGGGGGCGGCGCTCGCGATGCGACCGGCCAAAGCACGTGCACGTTCCATCATTTTCTCAACCGTCGGTTCGAGGTAGTTGATATAGCCAATATCGTAGAAACGTTTGATCGGCATGGGGTCGCCAACCAGGGTCAGTTCTGTCACCAGAGATTGAGGCATTTGCCAGAACAAGGGCATGGCCCAGGGGGATCCGCGACCACGGTGTACTTCGGTGATGGCCAGGGTCGCTGACTCAACTGCGACACGTAGATCACAGTTAAGCGACAGCATCATGCCACCGGCAGGCGCATGGCCATTGATCGCTGCGATCAAAGGCGTCCTGATGTCGCGCATGCTGGCAAAAGACGGGTCACCAATCTTGGAGAGTACGTCAACGCCTTCTTTCTCACGGATTTCAGCCGCCTGTTTGAGATCCATGCCCGCACAGAACGTACCGCAATCACTGCCTGTGATGATGGCAACCCGGACATCGGGGTTCTGATCGATCTCTTTAAAAATTTGATTGAGTCGATCAAACGACTCGACAGCCAACGCATTACGTCGATGTGGACGATTCAGGGTAATCGTTGCAATATAATTTTCAACTTCATATAAAACCAGATCTTCACTCATAAAAACCTCCACTAATGATTAGACTTCGCCACAGCCGCTGTTGCAAATCTGGAACGCCCCCTTTCGTCATGTCGATCCGCAAAGGGCAGGCTTATTCTGGGTTCGACAGCATATAGTAAATTCACGATAACAGGAATTTAATGTCAAGGCCTGCAAAGTGTTGATGGAGGGGTTTTCTGACCAGCCTTAATAGTCCACTTTGAAATAGTCTGGTCGGCCCAGCGGCCAGTATTCACCCCAGATATCGGCGCCGCCATCGACAGTGATAGTTGTACCGGTGATAAAATCACCAGATGGCGCGGCCAGATAAACGCTTGCCTGGGCGACATCCTGAACGGAGCCCACACGCCGCATGATATTGTGATCGAAGCTCGGCCTGGCGGTTTCTGGGTAGTTGGCCAGGCCGGGACTGGCAACGACGCCGATGGCGACAGAATTGATGCGGATATTGTAGGGCGCCCATTCCAGGGCCAGCGATCGTCCCAATGTGATCTGACCGGCTCTCGCCGCTGCGGTGTGTGGGATGCCGGCGCCGCTCATGCCCAGAACCGCGACATTGTTGATGATGCTCCCCGGGGCCTTGTGATCGCGCCATTGGCGCGCCGCCGCCTGCATCATGTACCAGGACCCCGTAAGATTGGTGTCGACCACCGCGTTCCAGCCCTTGGGGCTGATGTCCATTGCCGGTGCCGCGAACTGTCCGCCGGCATTGTTGATCAGAACGTCGAGGCGACCGTAGCGCTCCCAGGCTGCTGCGATCAGATCGGCAACCGCCTCGGGGTCGCGAATCGTCATGGCCTGGGTGAAGCAGGGAATGTCGAGACCTCCCAGTGCCTCTTCCAGTCGCGCCATCTTGTCCGCGTTGCGGCCACAGGAGACGATGGTGGCGCCCAGTCGACCAAAAAGAATTGCGGTGGCGAGCCCGATGCCGCCGCCGGCCCCGGATACCAGGACCACCTGATCCTTGAACAGGCCGTCGCGAAATACCGTTGGCAGTGCGGCGAGTTCCTCGGGTGTATAGGCGGCATATACATCGTCATCAGTCATTTTTCCCCCAACATATCAACAGTTGCCGTTACCACGCCCACAGTGTAAGACCAGGGCTATAATGGCTGCCCGCTGTAATGATTTCAACAGGTATGTCAAAAAAGAAAATTCCTTTTCTGGGGGTGTCACACAACACCGCTTTCATCAAGACTGCCTGCCTTAGTCTTTGTTTGCGGAACAAGTTCGAGTTGCACACCTTGGCCACGCGGCGCAAGATGCATTACGATAATCATGCGTAATATACACCCTGATGAGTCGAGGCATCCTCCTGCAAAATAATGGAGATAAAAATGAAACCATTGAAAGATATCACCGTCCTTGAGTTTTCAACGATGGTTACAGCATCCTTCGCTTCCATGATTATGGCGGAGCAGGGCGCTAATGTGATTAAAGTGGAGCCTATAGAGATGGGTGACCCCATGCGCTACTTAGGCACGTCCAAAGGCGGTATCTCCGCACTATTTGCCAGCTGTAATCGAGGAAAACAGTCAGCAAGAATTAATATCAAGGATGCAGCCGGGCAGGCCCTTGTACGGCAGCTTGCGCAAAAGGCCGATGTCGTTATTCACAATTTCAGGCCAGGTGTCATGGACCGATTAAACCTTGGCAGTGATCTTTTGAGAAAGAGCAACCCTGGGCTTATTTTCGTTGCCATCACAGGTTTTGGTACCCGCGGTGCCTTTAAGAACGCCCCCGCCTATGACCCTATCATCCAGGCCCATGCTGGCTTTGCCGCAACGCAGGGGAAAAGTGAGCCGGCATTTATCCGTAACCTGATGTGTGACAAGGTGACAGCCCTGACCGCTGTTCAAGCGGTTACCGCAGCGTTGTTTCAGCGGGAGAAAACCGGAGATGGGCAGCATATCGATCTTTCCATGCTGGATGCCAGCCTGTATTTTATGTTTCCAGATGGCTTTATGAATCATACATTGATGGATGATGATGTGATCCAGCAACCCTTGATTGCAGACCTCATCTACGAACTATCGCACACCAGGGATGGGGGGCTCACTTTTTCAGCTGCAACGGCTCAACAAAGAGCCGGTCTTGCACGGGCGCTGGGCCGGGAGGATTTATTGGATGACCCCCGGTTTGGCACACTTGAAAACTGGTTGGAAAATATAGAAGCCTACAAAGCTGAACTGAAGGAGTCGTTTCTCAAGTTTTCTACGGAAGATCTCTTGACGAGACTTCGTAATGAACATGTGCCCGCCGCCAGATGCCATGACTACGAAGATGTTTTGTCCCAGGAACAGATTACCGCCAATGAAACAGTGGAGCTTGTTAAGCACCCATTGATGGGCTCCATGCGTGTTGTTCGATCTCCGGCGATGTTTGGTGGTGAGCGGTCATCTTCAATAGCGCACCCGCCCTCTCATGGTCAGGATACTGATGCGGTGCTATCTGGCTTGGGGCTGGATGACATAGAGGTCGCCGATTTGCGGGAAAAAGGTATTGTCCTGTAAGTTCAGCTGGTGGCCCTTGGCGGCTCGCTCGAAGGGAACCACCCAATCCGCCCGCTGCTGTGTTGCAATTCTTGAAAAGGGCTGCCCATTCCTTGTGAACTGTGCCTTGCAGCGAGCGAATCAGGTAGACACCGGCGGCTTGACCGGTGGTTTCATCATAAGGAGTGCCAATGTCGCAAATGCGCCCAAACCAAGAATCACATAGAACGGTAGATCATAGCTGCCCAGTCTGTCGTACGCGTATCCCGCGAGTATTGGGCCAGACGCTATAAACAGTGTGTAACAGAGCCCCATCAGCGCGAAGATCCTGGCATAGTTTTTGGCGCCAAAGTAGTTCACAACCACCGAAGTAAATGCGACAAGATAAAGACCGAAACCCAACCCGAACAGCACTGCGAACAGGTACACCAGAAACTCCTGGTCGGCACTGATGAGTGCGTAAATCCCCAGAAACTCAAGGATCATGCCCAGCAGCATAAGTAATTTTGGCTCGATCAAATCCCCTAAAATACCGCCAGAGAAACGTCCAACCGTATTCAGCGCACCCACAACACCCAGCGCACTGGCAGCAACAACCTGCGAAATACCCAGGTCCGTTAAATGCAAAACCAGCTGGCTGGTTACTATTGCATTTCCAGTCATTACAATGCATGAGGCAAACAAAATTAACCAAAAGACGCGGGTGTGAAAAGCTTCCCGCTGGCTCCAGTTTTCCGCAGACTTGTGGACGCGCGCCGGTCGCAGAGGTTTACCCCCATTACCGACATCATTGTTCGGATCAATTCCATCAATGTGCTGGCCCACATCTGAAGGGTGCTCTCGAATGATAAAAAACCCTGTAACGCCTACGCTAATTCCGATTACCGCCATATAGAACCAGACGTTTCGCCAGTCACCAGTCGATTCAATCACTTGTGCAAAAGCTGGAGCAAATACAAAGGCCCCCAAGCCACCGCTGGCCATAAAAATACCCAACGCCATAGACCTGCGGCGGTTAAACCACTGCGTAATCAGGTGGCTGCCTGGCACGATAGATGTCGTGGAAAACCCCACACCAAGCAGCAACGAGCCCATATAAAAAGCGAGGATCGAGTTTGAATAATAGAGCACTATACAGCCGAGCGTGACTATCAAACCGCCTAGCAGCATGGTTCCATGTGTTTTGATCCTGGCAATCAGTATTGCGATCAATGGGGCATTCAGACCAAAGGTCATCATCATGATCGAGACGCCAACTGAACCCACGGTACGGCTCCAGCCCTGTGTCTCAATCATATTTGGCATCACCACAGTGAAACCGTAGAAGCCGCCGCCTACAATCGCGAAATAACAAGCGCTGACATAGGCCAGTAAAATCCAGCCGTAAAACAAGAAGCAGCCTCCAGTCAGATTACAGATTCAAGAGTTGGAGTTGTAGCGCTTTTTTCGCCAATGGATAAAGCGAAGCGCCCTTGAGTAAACCACTTTGGGTTGTGCTGAAAACGCTATTGCCGCTTATCCAGGGTCCGGAGTGGCTTACAGAGCCGCGGATAAGATATATCAGGTTAGTTTGCCGGGGTAGTATCTCGGGCACTACTGATTTCAATCACTAAAGGATAAAAGTGGTATTACCTCATGTGAAAATCGTTGCAACTGCTCTTCTCGCTCAGAAAATGGGCCTACCAAATCAAGCACAAAATGTCGCACTCCCGCTTGATAGTAGCCCGATATGATTTGCGCGACATCTTCAGATTTTCCCAAGGCACCGTATTTTTTGGCGGGTTTGGAAAAGTCCATCGCGTAACGCTGGCTAAGATGCTCGGTTGCGGTTTTATGGGCGGCCTCATAGCTATCGTCTATTCGAATAAACAGTAAATGCCCGGTAGAAAAAATTTGCTCCCTGCCCTGCTTTTCAAATTCTTCACCGATGAATTCAAGTGAATCAGCAAACATATCTGCGGTAATCGCGTAAGAAAGGTAGCCATCCGCAATCCTCGCGGCGCGGCTCAGTGCGGCCTTTGCGCGACCACCACACCACACGGGGGGGCCACCCGCGGTAGCGGGCGCAGGCAGCATGTCAACCTTTTCAAATTGATAAAACTCACTCTTGTAGGAGGCAGGCTCCCCTTTCCACAATTCTTTTAGCGCAGGAATCGCCGCACTCAGCCTGGCCCCACGCTCATGCACATCAACACCGCAAGCCGCGTACTCGTTGGGAAACTCGCCGCCAATGCCCACACCGAAAATCACTCTATCCCCTCCAGTCATCAAATCCAGTGTCGATACCTGTTTGGCCACCACTGTCGGATGTCGCAAAGGCAATAAATAAACCCCGGTGCCTAAAGTTAATTTAGTGGAAAAAGCGGAAGCCAGGGCCAACTGCAACAAGGGATCCAACATAGGCACTGGAAAAGCAACATGATCCCCCACCCATAATGAATCAAAACCGAGTTCCTCAGCGATTGCTACCGTCGCCTTCGCTGCGGTCGCATCAGGAAAGCCACCTATAAAACCAAACTGTACGCCCTCATTCAGCTGCATAATCCAACTCCTTTTTCCAGTTAGTCATTGGACAAATCGACTGCGCAATCGATGGTGAAAACCAGTGATTACCTTGCCCAATGGAAATCGAGCGCAATAACACGGCCAATTCTTGCACTATTCTAAACTAGAATCAGGGGAAGACAATGAATTCTGCTCAGGATATTCAATATAATCTCGTACAGACGCATGGACACAGCTTCAGCAGCGGAGTATTCTGGCGCGTTGACAGACCAATACCATTGGTAGATTATGGACCACTTTGTTTACGGTCAGGCACGGTGATTTTGAGTGCTTCGGTAGTTTTTCCCGTGCCGGTCGATGTCTATGGAGTTACATCAATTGCTTAATTACTAAGGGGGTGAATGTGTCCGGAATTCTTGATTATGGGAGTTATGTGCCGTACTACCGGTTGGCGAGAGCGGCCATCGGCGGTGGCCGGGGTGAGCGCGCGGTCGCCAGTTACGACGAAGATTCAGTTTCCATGGCGGTGGAGGCGGGTCGTGAGGCAAAACGCGTATTTGATAGCAATAATAATGGCTCTATCGACACGCTGATTTTCGCTACTACCAGCCCGCCTTATGCGGAGAAGCTCAATGCCGCGGCGATAGCTTCTGCACTGGATTTACCCGCTTCAATACGTTCCATGGAGTTGGGTGGCAATACCCGCATGGGGCTGGCCGGGATGCTGTTGGGTGCGGATTTGGGAGCGGCGGGCAAAACGTCCCTGATTTGTACCAGCGATGTCGTCATCGGAGGGCCGGGAGGCGCACGAGAGCGCGATAGTGGCGATGCTGCCGTCGCTTTCGTCACCGGGCCTGGCGATCAGGCCATCGCAAAGGTGCTGGGCCAGGCATCCAGCACGACGGAAGTGCTGGACGTCTGGCGCCTGCCCGGCGATCAATTCGCCCGGCAATGGGAGGAACGTTTTGGCATCCAGATACTTGGTCCGGTCAGTCTCGATACCGCACAGCGAGCACTGGCTGATGCAGGTGTCGCACCGGAGGACTTGGCAACGGTAATTCTTGATGCGACCAACAAGCGCGATGTAGCCGGTATTCCACGGGCGCTCGGACTCAAGCCCGAGCAAGTTGCCGATATGATGGCTGGTAATCTCGGTCGTTGTGGCGCCGCCCACGCCGGGCTGATATTGGCCAATACACTTGATACCGCCAGGCCGGGGGACAAAATCCTGCTGCTATCTACCGCTGATGGCTGTGATGCCGTGGTGCTCGAAGTGACTGACAAGATAAATAGTGGGCGGCCACAGCGATCAGTACAGCACTGGATAGATTCCGGTGACAATGGGCTTGTTTACAATACCTATTTGAAGTGGCGCGGTATTCTGCCCTTCGAGCCACCGCGACGCCCCGACCCCGACCGGCCTTCAGCCCCGATTATGAAGCGCCATGAGCGCTGGAAGTATAGTTTTTGCGGCTCGCGGTGTGAATCCTGTGGTCAGGGCCATTTACCGCCGGCGAGAGTCTGCGTTAAATGCAACTCGGTGGATAAAATGAAAGAAGAGCGCTTTGCGGATGAGCCCTGCAAAGTGACCACATTTACATTGGATCACCTGGCTTATAGCCTGCAACCTCCGGTGATCTCCAGCGTCGTGGATTTTGAGGTCGGTGGTCGCATGGCCTGTGAACTAACTGATGCTGATCCGGCACAAGTAAAAATTGGGAATCAACTCGAAATGACTTTCCGGCGGCTGTATACCGGTCAGGGAGTCCACAATTATTTCTGGAAAGCGCGACCACAGCGCTAGGAGAATACATCATGGCTAGTAATGGAATTAAAGATCAAGTCGCGATTGTTGGCATGGGATGCACAGCATTTGGCGAACACTGGGACAGGGATGCCTCGGATATGCTTATTGAAGCGGCGACCAGTGCTTACGAGTCCGCCGGTGTCGAGCAGGATGATGTCGATGCCTATTGGTTGGGCACCTTTGGCAGTGGCATTTCCGGTATGCTTTTTTCCGAGGCATTGAAGACAAACAACAAGCCGGTCACCCGGCTGGAAAACATGTGTGCAACCGGCAGCGAGGCAATTCGCAATGCCGCTTACGCGGTGGCCAGTGGTGCTTACGACCTGGTGATGGCTGTCGGGGTAGAGAAACTCAAGGATGGCGGCTACTCCGGTCTGGTTATTCCCGGCCCCGATGGTGATGGTACTGAATCCAGCATGACCGCGCCGGCGATGTTTTCGTTGTTGGGGCCTGCTTATTGTGAGAAATACGGGGTTGA
>JAUVBI010000061.1 GCA_030591305.1 Pseudomonadota bacterium | reverse complement strand
GGCAGTTCCGGGCACATCGATTTTGTATCTCCCATCCCATGCCCCTACAACTACGGCTCAATTCACCAGTATATTGGCGGTGAGGGGGACTATCTGGATGCGCTAGTACTGGGCCCACGCCTTGCAGCTGGAACCCGGGTGCGGGTCAATGCCTACGGATCTGTGGGCCTGTCAGAGCGCTATATGTCCGATGACAAGTTAATTTGCTCTGTTGTTCCCATTTCCGGCTCAGATCGGCGAAATATTTTGCTGTTCTTCAAGGTTTACGCGGCCTGCAAGGGTTTTCTAAACGTGCTGCGCGGTCAAAAAGGGCGCTCCAGCTGTGATGGCTGGGACGATGCCGCTGCTGCCATTGCCCGGGCCGTGCCGGTGGGTGATACCGATGCACTGCAGAAACCAAAAATAGGCTTTTAACCCCTTGAGTCAATTTACAGCAGTTAAACTGGTCGGCCTGTTGGCAGAGCCGCTTACCCAGGTTGTGCTGTTGCTGTTTTTTGGCCTGCTGTTGTATTGGAAGAATCGCCGCAGAGTGGCTCGCCTGTTTTTTGTGGTCGCCACCCTCTGGTTGTGGCTGGCTTCAAGTTCACAGTTTGCCGGTTACCTGATGGCCCAGCTCGAACAGAACTACCCACCAGTGGCCGCCCAAAACCTGCCCCAGGCAGACGCCATTGTGCTGTTGGGTGGTGCCATTCGCGGTGAGGTGTCAGCAGATACCCTGGCCGATATGAGTGGGGTGGGAGACAGGCTGATATTTGCTGTGGCGGCCTACAAGGCGGGTAGGGCCCCCGTAATTGTGGTAACCGGTGGTGCGAAGGAGGGCTTTGTCCCGGAGGCAAAGCTGATACGGGATATTCTAGTCACGTTGGGTGTGCCGCCGCAGGCCATTATTATGGAGGTTCGCAACCGCGTTACTCTGGACAATACACGCTTTACCCGCCATACATTGGCTGCAATGGAGGCAAAATCTGTCTTGCTGGTGACTTCCGCCTTTCACATGCGACGTTCTATGCTGGTATTTGATGCCCTGGATATTGACGTTTTTCCCGCGCCCACAGATTTTCAGGTAGTGAAAGGGGAGTTCTCTTACTGGCATTTTCTGCCCGATGTTAAAGCCCTGCAACGCACCACCTGGGCCATGCACGAGTTTGCTGGCTATCTGTATTACAGTGCACTAAAATCCGCTCCCTCTAATTAATAGCAGCCTTATCAGGAGAGTACCAGTGACAGGCAGTAGCAGTGAAGATGATGCGAAGCTTATTACCGAAAACCATGCAAAGTGCGTCAATAAATTTCTCGATGTAGCCAATGCCATGAAGGACGAGGGCATTGAGCCAGGGCCCATTTCCCATGCACTCATGGCGGCATCAGGTGTTTACGCAACCTATGCGGTTGTAGGTAATTCCGGGGGCTTGACCCAGTCAGGTGTCGACAAACTGGTGTCTATCTACCGGGGTAGTTTGGAAGATATCCAAAAAACAAGAAAAGAACAGCAGCGCCAGGACTAACTTGAGCAGGGAGGCAGGGAGGCCGTTTTATGAACAGGGGGACAGTTTACTGTCCCCCTGTTCATATCTCTATTTAACCGCTTATATGGGTTTGCGCGTCTGCGAGTCGGTAATCATCTGTATCTGGTTAAGGAAGTGATAGGGTGTCAGCAGGGGCTTTAGCTCGCTGGCGGGCACCGGCTTGCTGAACAAATAGCCCTGAATGACATTGGCGCCATTTTGCGTCAGGAAGTGGTACTGCTCGTGTGTTTCAACGCCCTCGGCTACCAGTTTCAGGTTCATGCTCTTGGCCATGGCGATAATAGCGATGACCAGGCTGGCATCGTTGTCACTTTTGTCAAAGTCGATGACAAAACTGCGGTCAATTTTCAGCTCATCCAGGGGGAAACGGCTGAGGTAGCTTAGTGACGAGTAGCCTGTGCCAAAGTCATCGATAGACAGGCTCACGCCCAGTTCCTTGAGATCATTGAGTGCTTTTATGGTCGCGCTGGAGTTATCCATGACCATACCCTCGGTAAGCTCCAACTCCAGTGCGGCGGGTGCGAGCCCCGTTTTCCGCAACACGTCCTCAACGTGGGTGATGAAACGTGCATTGAATTGGATTGCAGAAACATTCACGGCCACTTTGGATAAGTTTACTCCCTGTTCCTGGAATTCAACCATCTGCTGACAGGCTTCTTCCAGCACCCAGTCTCCCAACTTGTTGATTAGACCCATCTCCTCCGCCAAAGGGATAAACTTAAACGGTGGTATCAGGCCCTGCTCGGGATGTTCCCAGCGCACCAGGGCTTCTGCTCCTATCACGGTGCCCAATTGTGTATCCACCTGAGGTTGGTAGTGTAGCACCAGCTCATTTCTTTCTATGGCCTTGCGCAGGTCGGTTTCCAGTTTGAGGCGATCTACACTTGCCGCGCCCATATTGCTGTTGTAATAGAGAAAGTTATTTTTGCCGCTGGTTTTGGCGTGGTACATTGCGGTATCAGCAGCTTTTAGCAGACCCTCTACATCCCCGGCATCCCGGGGTGCGATGGCGATGCCTATACTGGGGGTGACAACCAATTCATGCCCGTCAATGATCATGGGCACGCTCAGGGCGTCGAGTATGCGTTGCGCGACGATCGCAGCGGATTCCGCGGTCTCGATCTGGTTGAGTACAACGGTGAACTCATCGCCACCCAGGCGGGATACATCAATTCTGGAACCGTCTGATTCCACGTAGTGGGCCAGGACATCACTCTCACGGATACAGCTTGATAGTCGCGCCCCCACTTCTCGCAGCAACAGGTCGCCGGCACTGTGTCCCAGTGAATCGTTAATGCGTTTGAAGTTGTCCAGGTCGAGGAACAGTAATGCCAGCATCTGGTTGTTGCGCGTGGCGAGGCGTAGAAGCAGGCTGAGCTGTTCGGTGAACAGGCGTCGATTGGGCAGGGCGGTCAGACTGTCAAAGTAGGCCATTTGGCGCAGCCTGTCCTTGGTTTCTGTAACCTGTTTTACTGCTTTGTTCAGCTCCTTGTTACGCTTCGATAGCTGGGATGTACGCTCATCGACCTTCATGCTGAGCAGCTGATGATCGACATCCATTTTTGTCTTGTGTGCCTTAAGCTCACTGAAAACGCCATTGAGGATGGTAGCGATCTCTTTGATTTCACCGCTGCCTTCAATTTTCAAGGGGCGGTCGGTCTGGCCCGATGCAACCCGGTCGGCCATGTGAGCCAGGCGGGAAAGGGGAGCCGTAATTCGGCGCGTGACGAAATTACTGACCAGGCCACAGGCAATGACAAACAGCAGGCCCATGGCTATGACTGCTACGGCATAGGGAGCAATACCCGCAAACAGCGCGGTTCGACTGATACCCAGTTGCACATAGCCAATAACGTGCAGGCTGTCGACAGTGTTGGGGTCTGTCAGTGCGTAACCAAAATCACTGCGAGTCAGCTCTTTGTCCAGCGGATTCACCACGGAAAATATAGGAATAGTCAGGTCGAAGATTTTCTCTCCCCCTGTCATTGATGCCAAGAGCGTGTATTTGCCGGAATACTGGGAGGGGGAGTGGGGATGGAAGCCCTCCTCAACCGGGGAGATGCCTCTGCGAAGCTGTTCAAACTTAATGAGTTTGTAGTTGGTAAAACTGCCTGAATCTTTTCTGGCGAGAATTACCCCCTGGGCATCTCTTACCAGCTTGTATTGAATGGCGGCACCGGCAGAAAACTTGCGTAAGGTTTCCCTCAGGGCGCTGGTGTCGTTGTAGTAGATGTCCAGTTGCAGGTGGGGTTGGCTGTGAACTTCCGCCGTGGATAGAATGCGTATCTTGTCGCGTTGAATATGGTATTCCCCGATTATCACATAGGCAGTCAGTATACTGCTGGCAAACAGGGATAAAAGGATTACCAATGCATTGATTTTTCCCGCCACTGTCATTATTTAACTGTCCACAATACTAAAGTTTATCCAGTTGAAAAGTTACACGATAGCTATGGATGGTGCAATTGGGGATTGTAGAAATGCCATAATAAAACCGGGGACGAAAACCGGGGACGTAGCACGGTTTTAAACCGTGCTACGTCCCCGGTTTTCGCCCCCGGTTTGGATGTGTGCTAAGCAGTCAGAGGTCTTGCCTGTTTAACACTCTTGCCGTACTTCGCATAGATTGCCTCGCGTTTGGCCGGGTCAATATTCACCTTGCTCAAATCACCCTGGATATGGGGCAGGGCCAGTACACGCTTGTCCATTAGTCGGTACCACAGCCACGGCACGTAGGCCACGAGGTACATACCAAAGTAGCCGCTGGGTAATTCGGGGATGTCATCGAAATTGCGCAGGCTCTGGTAACGGCGAGTGGGGTTGGCGTGATGGTCCGAGTGCCGCTCCAGGTGGAACAGGGTGATGTTGCTGAAGATGTAATTGGCATTCCAGGAGTGGTGTGGCTGGGTGCGCTCGTAACGTCCATTTTCACGTTTGTCCCGCAGGAGGCCATAGTGCTCAATATAATTGGCACTGGTCAGTTGATACCAGGCCCAGAAATTGTGGATGGCCAAAAAGGGAATCATGATCCAGCCAAAGGCTAATATAAGCCCACCCTGCAATACCACGGTGATAGCGTAGGATTGCAGCACATCATTTTGCAGGCACCAGGGCCCCTTGCCCAGGCGTTTCAGGCGCTCGGTCTCGGCGGCCCAGCCCCGGCGGAAGGCTCCGGGTATTTCCCGCAGGACAAATTTGTAAATAGATTCACCCATACGCGAGCTGGCGGGGTCTTCCGAGGTTGCAACATCGATATGGTGGCCGCGGTTATGCTCGATACAAAAATGTCCATAGGCCGGTACAGCCTGGGCAAATTTGGCAAAAGTGCGCTCTATGACGGGTTTTTTGTGACCCAGCTCGTGGGCAGTATTGACCCCCAGGCCACTAAATGTACCTGCAGTCAGTGCCATTAACAGTACCGACCAGATTGACAGGTCCTGTGTCCCCACAAACCAGGCGACCACAATTAACACGACAAAATGCAACGGCACGGTTAGCATGGTTAATATCCGGTAGTAACGGTCCTCCTCCAACTGTGGCACGATTTCTTCGGGGGGATTGTTGTTGTCAGAGCCCAGAGCCCAGTCCATAAAAGGCAGAACCAAGTAGATAACGGCCAGGGGTACAGCAAGCATCCATTGGGAGCCACTCTGGAAATATAGAGCTATCCCCAGTATGGGGAACAGTGGCAGGATAATGGATAAAATCCATAGATAGCGTTTTTTATCGCGGTACTCGATGTGGCCCTTCTCGGGGTGGTCCACTGTGTAAGTCGTCATTTTAATCACCTTGTTGTTTGCGCTCTGCTTTAGACAAATACAGTCTATGTTGAGTTAATCAAGTACTGATTTTCACTAAATGACATAGTAGTGGTTAATAAGTGACATAATGAATATTCTGCTGTTATGATTGCGTCATGCCGACACCAATGGAAATCTCTACTACCTATCCGCGATTAACACTCAGCTCAAAATTGCTGCCGGTAGATAAATTGCTACATGGAACGGGTGTGACTCCAGAGTTTCTGATGTCGGAGGACTATGTCGACTGGCAAGTCCTGGCTACAATGTTTCGCAATATTGACCAATGCCCAGGGGTTTCGCCGACCTGGGCAATAGGCCTGGGTGGCCAATTCAGCGCAACGTCTCATGGTCCTCTGGGTTTTGCCGCACTCAGTGCACCGACGCTGGGTGCCGCTGTGGAGGCCCTGGTGGAGTTCTATCCCTCCCGGGTTACTATCATTTCTACCGCACTGGAACACCGCGATGGCTATTATTCGATGCGTGTCTGCGATGTTACCGGTGATGCCGCCTTTGGGGGGTTTCTGGCCGAGATTGTCTTGAAAGTGGGGGAGTCGTTAATTGTGGCCATTCTGGGTCACCCGGTGAGTGAAAATATAGTGGTGAGCCTGGTCCGGTCGGCTCCGGATGCGGCAGAGGAATTTGCCGCAGCTTTTGATGCGAAGGTGGTGTTTGAAGCGGAGGCGAACGCAATCTTTGTCCCCGAAAGCTGGTGGCGCTTGCCCTCGCCCCTGCATGATGAATCAGTGTACTGGGCAAATATCGCCAAGTGTCGCGAGCTTATCGCCAGCAGGGAGCAGCAGGGCAGTACCTCGCTTATTGTACGCAACTACTTGATGAGCCACTTTGATAGCCAGATATCCCGGGAGGCTGAGCACGCATCGCCCCCCACCCAGGAAGCCGTGGCAGATTCCATGCATCTGACCACTCGCACCCTGATCCGCCGATTGAAGCGGGAGGGGTCCCCCTATAAATATATACTGGAAGTGTTGCGGCGTGATTATGCCCAGACCCTACTCGGTAATGCCCGCTTGACGGTGGCGGATGTGGGGGAACTACTGGGCTATAAAGAGCCAGCCAATTTTGGGCGTGCATTTCGGCGCTGGTTTGGAATATCTCCGGCGGCCTGGCGCAGGCGTTAAGTTTGGTAGTAATTTGGGGACAGTTTTGTCAGTGCGGGCTGGTTGAGCTAAGCTATGCGCCGCAAAGCGGTTCCATCGTCCTTAGTACAGGAGGGTGGAGCATGTGCAAATATTTATATTTGAGGAGTTGGTATGGCAACGATAGTTGTATTGGGCGGTGGAATTGGCGGCCTCGCGGCGGCATTTGAGCTCAGGGATGAGGTAGGCAAGGACAATGAGATCGTGTTGGTGTCCGATCAGGAGTATTTTGAGTTTACACCGTCAAACCCCTGGGTTGCGGTGAAATGGCGTAAACCTGAGGCTATACAGCTGAATCTCCCCGATTTGTTACCTAAGTTCAACATTCGTTTTGTCGGCACCGCAGCGAAAAAGCTTCAGCCAGACGAGCACAATATCGTGTTGGCTGACGACCAGGTGCTGGCCTATGATTATCTGGTTATCGCCAGTGGCCCGCGACTGGCCTTCGACGAGATTGAGGGCCTGGGTCCCGATGGCTTTACCCACTCGGTTTGTAAATCGTCTCATGCGGCGGATGTGGCAAAAACCATTGACGACTTTTGTGCCAACCCCGGGCCAGTAATAATCGGAGCGGCCCAGGGTGCCTCCTGTTATGGCCCTGCTTACGAATATACGTTCATTCTGGAAACAGAATTGCGCCGGCGGAAAATACGCGACAAGGTTCCCATGACCTATGTCACACCAGAACCCTATATAGGTCACATGGGTCTGGATGGAGTGGGCGATACCAAGAGCCTGCTTGAATCTGAAATGCGCTCCCGCCATATTAAGTGGCACACTAATACCCGCATCGACAAGGTAGAAGAGGCCCTGATGTACATCACCGAGGTCAACGAGGATGGTTCCGATGGCACAAGCCATAAACTTCCCTTCGCGCACTCCATGATCCTGCCTGCCTTTACCGGCATTGATGCGGTGAGAGACATTGAAGGCCTGGTGAACCCGCGTGGATTTATTATTGTCGATGAGCACCAGCGCAACCCCAAATACCATGATATATATGCAGTGGGTGTTTGTGTGGCGATCCCCCCGGTAGGCCCAACACTCTTACCGGTCGGTGTGCCAAAAACCGGCTATATGATTGAATCTATGGTGACAGCCGCTGTGGGAAACATTAAGTTGCAGATCGCCGGGCAGGCGTTGCAGGAAAAGGCAACATGGAATGCCTTCTGTCTGGCCGATTTTGGCGATCGCGGCGTGGCCTTTATGGCGGTTCCACAAATACCACCGCGAAATACCAACTGGTCCGGCTCGGGCAAGTGGGTGCACTGGGCCAAGATTGGATTTGAAAAATATTATCTGCGGAAAATGCGTCAGGGCAAGGTCGAGCCATTTTTCGAAAAATTTGCCCTGCGCCTAATGGGTGTACAGAAGCTTAAGGGCTCAAAACCGGGGACGTAGCACAGTTTTGCTTTGCAAAACTGTGCTACGTCCCCGGTTTTGAGCCCAGCTTTGAGCCCGGATTCCTCGGTCGCCCCGATGTTCCGGGGCTTACGCCGCGACCCAGTATAGCTTCTGCCTTGAGTATAAAATTCTCGCTCCCAAGGGCGAAATTCCCATTTGTAGATGCACGAATTCTGTCATCCATTTCGCTCTCTTGTTTCGAGTCCAGCAGGGAGCGGTAGGCGAGGTTTCGCGAATGTGAGTTCCTGCCCAGCGAACGGTATACCGGGTGCTGCTGAACCAGCTCACTGACCTCATTCTGCGCATTGACCCGGTAGCTGGACCAATTATATTCGGATGGGTGATGTACCATGCCAGCTCGAACCGGGTTTAGTTCAATGTAGCGATAGCAAGCCAGAATGTAGTTCCTCGTTCCAACAAAGCTGGACTTGTATCGACCTTCCCATAGCGAACCACTGCGGCGGTAGGTGCGGTTAATATACTGCACATAGCGTTGTCCCAGACTTTTCATCAACAAGCCGAGGCTGTCTGCATCGTTCGGTGTCAGTAGCAAGTGAACATGATTTGTCATTAACACATAAGCGTGTATGTGGCAGTGAAAACGGCTGGCATAAAGCTGTAGCCACTCGAGATAGACCAGGTAATCGCTGGTATTGTAGAAACACGCGACTTTGTTGTTGCCGCGTTGAACAAGGTGGTGGGGTACACCGGGAAGAGTAAGGCGTGCTCGTCGTGGCATGGCTCTCTGTCCTTGAAAGCTGTCCAGTTTGAGTGGGAGTCTAGCAGGGGGTGTTTTACCCGCGCAATCTTCAGAAGTGCCCGTTTTTCGTCAAAACTGTGCTACGTCCCCGGTTTATTTAAAAAATCGGGGGTTGGCTCGTTCGGTACTATCGAAATAGGGTCGATATGGATAATAACCTCGGCTCCAGGGTAAGCCTCCGCTATGGCAAATTCCACCTCATCTGAAATGTGGTGAGCCTCAAGCAGTGTCAGTTCGTCGTCCAGTTCCAAGTGCAATTGAAAAAAGCTTGCGGTGCCTGAGCGCCTGGACCGTAGGTCGTGCAGGCCGCGAACGTCCCGGTGACTATTTGCAATGGCCTTAATTTTCTTCCGGTCCTCATCGGGCAGTTCCCGGTCCATCAGGTGATCGAAAGCCTGTTGCACAATCCCCCAGGCACTCCACAAAATGTAAAACGCGATACCGATGGCAAACAGAGCGTCAAACCCGGCCCAGCCCTTTACCGAGAGCCACAACGCAATGATGACGCTGGCATTCACCATGATGTCGGTGCGGTAGTGCAGAGAGTCTGCCTTGATTGCGGTGGAGTTGGTTTTGGCGATGACATGCTTTTGAAAACTTAGCAAGAACAGGGTGAGCACAATAGAAAATGCCATGACCCACATCCCTGCGGTGTAAGATTGCAGAGGCTCTGGATTAAGCATTCGGCGCCCCGATTCCAGCAGCAAAAATCCAGCAGACCCCGCGATAAAGGCGGCTTGCCCCAGTCCCGCCAGCGCCTCTGCCTTACCGTGGCCAAAACGGTGCTCCTTGTCGGCTGGTGAGAGCGCGTGGCGAACTGCCAGCAGGTTGATTAGCGAGGCAAATGCATCCAGAGTGGAGTCGATGAGCGTGGCCAGCAGGCTCACCGAACCGGACGTACCCCAGGCCAGTAGCTTGGCTACAATTAATGTCACCGCGACAGTGATGGAGGCATAGGTGGCCAATTTCATCAGTCGCGCCGCTTCCTGCGGTGGCGTGCGTACAGTGTTGATAGATTCCTGAGTCATGGTCCACGGAGATGAGTGATAAAAGCGCATTTTAGAAGAAATTTATGCTTGTGGCACGGCTTTAGTGAAATAACCGGGATGAATAACCGGGGACGTAGCACAGTTTACATAACCGGGGACTGTCCCCGGTTATGTAAACTGTGCTACGTCCCCGGTTATTCATCCCGGTTATTTCAGGGCTAGTTCTGTTTCTATTTCCCTGAAAGCACCAGCATAACGCAGAAATGGGGTAGAATTTGGCAATGCCTCAATCAAAGTTCGATGGAAAAATGGACAGCACACCGGCAGCGACACTACAAACCGGTATCGACGGCTATGTGCTGGACAATATGGAGGGTGCAGTCGACCAGGCGTCTTTCCTGGCAAAACTGGATATCCCGGTAGCAATTGTTGGCCCCCATGGAACGGGAAAAATGTATGTGGCCCGGGTCGTGCATCAGGAGTCCGGTAGAGAGCCCGGGATGATTGTACAAATTGATTGCCGCGTATTTCGCAATCGCAGTGATGCCATTCGCAGAATCCAGAAAGAACTGAAAAATTCCGCGGGAAAAACACTTGTTTTCAAATCTCCCCACCTGATGAGTGCCGATGCCCAGCTTAAGCTGGCCAGGCAGATTGCCACGCGTACTTTGGCTGATGTAACACCCACCCGATATTTGCCGGACGTAAAGCTGGTGGCCTTGTTTCCCGATACCATAGAGAAATTGATCCTGTTTGGAAGTCTCACCGAAAAGCTGGCCAGTGTTTTTGCCGGCTTTCCCATTCACGTGCCCCCCATCAAAGATAGAAAACAAGCGGTGTTGCGCTGGGCGGACAAGATACTGGGTCAGGAGTGTGCCAAGAGAGGCCTGATCGTTAAGGGTTTTACCGGAGAGGCAGAACAGGCCATGCTCTGCCATGACTGGCTGGGAAATATTAGCGAAATGCGACAGCGCATAGGGCAGTCACTGGACCTTGTGGCCTCCGAAAGCAGGGAGTGGGTTACGCCGGTTGACCTGGGAATTTACCAGGACGGCCCCGCCGACCAGCGCGCGACAACCCCCGCACCAGAATCTTTTCTCGAAACTGTGGACAAGATCCCGGATGCGCTGGATAAAAGTTACAAGCCCACGGCGCTGGAGCAGCTAGACCTGGCGCTGGGCGAGGCTCTTAATAATATGTTGGCAGCGAAGCAGGTCGAGCCCCTGGGTGCATGGCTTGCGGATGACCTGATATTGGCCGTAAGAGCCCGTTATAAGGGTAGCTTGCGAACCAGTGCCGAATTTCTACATACTCGCCCGCGCAATATCAGCCGCTGGTTACACCAGATAGAGGGGCGCGCCAGGGAGAGAAACAGCAGCCCCCTGTGGCATGAGTCGCGCCGCCTGGTGGGGGAGTGGGCCCGGGAGACATCAAAGTCCCAGCAATCGCCACTGCTAGTCTCCCGGAATATGCTACTGTCACATTTGGAGAAACTCGGTAGCAGGATGCGAGTAGCCTCCCGGGCAAAGGTTATGGGTATGTCTGTCCCAACGTATCAGAAAAGGGTTAAGGAGAGTCATGGTAACGCGGGGTAGTAAAGTGGCCACGCCTGACGTGGTGGGAGATACGCGAAAAACACTACTGGAGTACGCTGAGGATTATGATCAGCTCAAGGAAGATGAGCTGCCGGTGAGCCTTGGGTTTTCTGCCAGATTCAATATGTTGTGGGATCTTGCCGGTATCGTCCCCTCACAGATTGAGGGACGCACGCTGAGTATTTTGGGTATCAATAACAAGTGGCGTGAATCTGAAGTCAGGAAGTGGCTGCAGAAAGACATATTGCCGCCGCGCCTGGAGTTTCACAATATCGTTAAGTTTCTGGTGGGGCAGTTACAGGACAGCCATAACGTACAGCGCTGGGAGGCATTTTTGCTTTATGGCTCCCCCATCGTATCCTCCCCGGTCAAGCATATTATGTATCGTGAAGATCAATCGCGCAGAGATATCGCCACCATGATTTTTGCCCAGATCACCGATAAATATGAAATTGCCCCATCGTCTTACCAGGCGGACGAGGTGTTTCAACGCTGTCTGACTTTTATGCATAAGTTCAATATTTACGAATTGCGTGATTTTCAGTCGGGTCACATGGAACCCTTCAAGAACTATATGTTTCCCAGTGACTAGACGAGCAACAGAAGATGACTCTCGCTGGGAGGGCGTAGAGGCGGTTTGGGTGCTTGCCGGTTCCGCTGGCGCGGGTTCAGCTGTGCAGGCATTTCTCAATAGTTTTGAAGCCATACCGCCAGTCGCTTTTATCTATGTGCAGCACTATGAGTCAAAGAAGCAAAGTCAGCTGCAACAGCTCACTGCAGAAAACCCTGCATTTACCATGGTCCTGGGAGTTGGTGAACATAACCTTGCTCCTGGCCAGTTAATAATCATCCCCCCGCAATACAAGGTAAGCATCGATAAAGCCGGTAAAATAAGCAGTACAAAAACAGCCTGGGAGGGGGAGCATACACCGGACATTGAAGAGTTGTTGATTATATTTTCCGCTGCCAATCTACCGGGCGCAGGCGTTATCTTTTTCAGTGGTATGGGCCGTGATGGAACAAATGTGCTCAATGTACTCGATGCGGGCGGCACCCGGATATGGGCACAGGCTCCTGAAAGTGCGATTTGCAGCTCTATGCCACAGGCCGCTATTGATACGGGCCTGGTTCATCGCATAGATACTCCAAAAGCTCTGGCAAATGAAATAGTAAAGCTTTATTTACCGAAATCCTGAGTTTTATTTGATGATATAAATGGGGTATATGCTTTATATATCGTCTTTTTAGCGGCCCCACCTGCCTGAATCCTGACTTTCTCTACAAATCTCCAGTTTTTTCTTGAACCGGTTTTACTCTGCGCAAATACTGTGATGGTTACTTTTTATGTGAACTGTATCACACGCAGAGGGCGGATTATGACAGACCAAAATGAAAGCATGGACCTCACAGGCTTGAAAATTGCAGTGGTGGACGACGCGAGAACGATTCGCATGATGATGTCCCACACGCTTAAGAATATGGGTTGTGAGGTTGAGTGTGCTGAAGATGGCTATAAGGCATTGGGCATGTTGCGACGTTTCAAACCCGACCTGATTTTCCTGGATATTACCATGCCCGAGTTGGATGGCTACCAGACTTGCACCCTGATCCGAAATGCCGAGGGAACCAGGGATACACCAGTTGTCATGCTGTCATCCTCAGACGGTATTTTTGATATCGCCAAGGGCCAGGCGCGCGGTGCGACAGCACACGTTACCAAGATCCCCTCCGAGAGTGTGCTGCGGAAACTTATTTATAATCATACCTCTATGCCAGCGGTTGCCTGATCTATGACTATGTCGACACTTTTGTCCTTCGACCAGCTTGAGCAAAGTTATGCATTGCAAGCGGTGTCGGCACCCGTATATGAGAACAATGAGATGTACTGGGTTGGCACGTCTTTGAGCGTGGCATCTGTATCGCTGCTGCTGGGCGAAGGTGAGTTAGAGGAAATTATAGAAACGCCTGCATGTACGCCCATACCGGGCACCAAGTCTTGGGTACTGGGTGTGGCATCCCACAAAGGCGGCCTAATTCCCATTATTTGTGGCGATGTACTTTTCAGGAATACGCCCTATTCGGGCAGACCCAGGGAGTACTGCATGGTGGTGCGTCGCCCGGGATTTCATTTTGCAATTACCCTCAGCCATATAGAGAGAGACATAAAATTCCCCATTGCCCAGCGCGATATGGAGCATCCCATCGATGTTGATTTTGTCGATTTTTGCCTGGGTGGGTTTCACTACGGGGACAAGTTCCTGGCAGTGCTGGATATGGATAAATTAGTAGCAGACAGTGGCCTGGCAAATGCCTCGGCCACGCACCGCGATTCAACCGAGGAAAATATCGATGACTAAGTTAATAAAAAAAGGTGCCACTTCAATGTGGGTAGGAATAATGACTGTCGCGATTGTGGCTTGTCTGGGTGGTATCGCCTACACATTTTATATAATGCAACAGGAGGCCAGTGAAGACGGTGAGTTTCGCCAAGTGGCCGACGAGTTGCGCATTCTGTCGCAAACGGTGTCCCTGAAGGCCAGGGAGACTGACCTTGGTCAACCGTCAACCTTCTCTGCCCTACAGGAATCTCTACTGAAGTACAGAGACCTGATGGGAGAGTTGCAGGCTATCGGTCTCGATCGGGAGCTCAGTAATATACAGGCGCAGTGGCTGCCCGTTGAACAGGCTGCGGAGACTCTGGTGGATGCGGGGCCTCGTATTGTTTTTATCCACGGTATTTCGCAGGAACTGGAAAAGAACATCAAACCGATTCAAAG
>JAUVBI010000148.1 GCA_030591305.1 Pseudomonadota bacterium | reverse complement strand
TAGAAACTAAAGATTTTTTTAGTTGTTCTTTTTTTTCTCCTGAAACCACAAACACTTGCCAGGGTTGAATATTACAGTTGGACGCTGATTGTTGAGCATCCGTAAAAATTTTCTGCAGAAGTACATTCTTTACGGGTTCTGGTGTAAATGCTCTTACTGAATAGCGGTCATTTAATAAATCGGCCAGGCTCATAAATCCCTCATTAATTTAATCTGTGCAGCTTAATTCACGGCAAAAACAGATGAACCTGATATGCCGCCTTTTTCAAATGTTCAAACACTGGATTCAATTGTAACGCAGAGGGAAAGTGCATATCACGTAACTTCACCGGTCATTGGAATTGAACAGGCGCGAGTGTGTGCTTAAGCCAGGGGGCTGGCATTCAGTCAGGTGAGAACATCGGCCTCGGTGACAGTGCTGCCAGTGAGGGCAGTCAGGGTACTGGTTTGGTGCCCAGAGTCGGTGGGGCATTTCATCAATTGAAGGGGGCAGGCACAAGCCCTGTGGACAACTGTGTGTCTAAATACCCTATTTAACATAATATATATTATGCGCATATGTGGATAAATCCGGAGAATCAGGCTCAGGCTTGTTTTTAGGGGTTTTAGCGGCATTACGGGCCTTTCTGGCGGTCTCCAGCGATGACAGATTGTCAGTAAGGCCAGGCAATACCAGGGGCGGCTCACGTATACCCCACAACGGCGCAATTAGCTGCGGCGGCGACCAGTGGTAGCGGTAAGGCAGATCATTGCAGTAAAGAATGCTCTGGCAGATTTCCCAATGCTTCCAACCGAAGCGATCCAGTGTGCCGATTTGTGATTCGACGAGCCTAATTGCCCATCTCGGTGCGCCGTGGCGCATCCAGCGGTACCAGGTGCGCTCACGGAATCGCGACGGCGAGTTCTTTGTGAGCTTCAGCCCCGCGATCAGCCAGCAGGCGGATATCCTCTCATATTGGAAAAGGCTAAGGATCAGCCAGAAAGCCAAATATGCGTTACCCTGCCCTGCCCATCACTGCCAGTGCTCTTTACTTGAATGCTTGATTCATAACTACCCGGGACACTGGTCCTGCATGGAGAACACCACTCCTGAACGCCTTCAGGTGAAACCCTGGTCAGGCAACCCGAATTTATGGAGCCCTGCGCGCAGGAGAGAAACGGCGCTATCCAAATACAGGCACGGGTACAGCATGTTGTCGTAACCGCGGAAAAGGTAAGTTTTGCACTATAAAGAACGGGAATATTACTGTCGTATATTAAACATAGGTTGGAGAAATGCCGTAAAATGGCGACATTACATTTCGGGGTGACTGTCACCCTTTTGGGCCGGCGGGGCTGGGGGAGGTAAGAGTTTTTGTTTGTGTCTTCGCACGCACCTTACGCACTTTTTATCAACATTGGTCTATGGAAAACCAGATGATTAAACCAACAAGCATAAAGCTGGCGCTGCTGGGGTTGGCCTTGGTGGGTGCCGTGGCACAGGCCGTACCGCTGGTTCCGGAAAAGCCCGGCTGGAGCGGGCATGTCAATCTCGGTGTGGGCGCGGGCAGTTCCGAGAGCAATATGCTCGATGGGATCGCCTCTATAAATCTGGGGAAAAAAAGAATTTCCAGCCTTGAAAGCAGCCCCGACAGCAAAGACTTTGCTATGCCCGCTTTTAGCTTTGAGTTGGCGTATACCCTGGCGGATATGGGTACGCAATTATACGCTGGCAACCAGGTGGTGGACTATCTCACTTTTGACCTGGAGACGACCCTGAAAACCCATTTCGGGGTGCGTCAGGATGTCCCCGATATAGGTACTGTGGATTTTTCCCTGGCGGTGTCGTCACTGCCAACCGACGTGTGGAAGGACCCCTACGTGGTTGACGCCGATCGCGGCGATACCGAAAGAACCAGCACGGGTGCCCATATCGCCTGGGACCGTATTTTCAACACGCCACTACAATTGGCATGGTCGTTCACGGAGATAAAGATCGACGATGAGCGCAGCGGTGAAGCCCAGGGACTCAGCAAGGCTGACCAAAGATTACTGCGACGCAATGGCATGGTTTACCGACTGGACCTGAATTACGACTGGGAAATCAATAAGCGCCACCGCCTGGTTCCGGGTATCACTTACCTGGATTTTAATCTAGATGGCGACGCCATGAAAGAAGACGGCCTAGGCCTGCAACTGAAATATCTTTACCACGTAAATCGCTGGCGCGTCGTCAGTCAGGTGTATTACCAGGATCTTGAGGCCGACACCCGCAACCCGATCTTCACCAAGCAGCGTCGCATGGAAACCCTGGGTGGCAGCATTACCACGTTTTATTCAAAGCCATTTGGATGGAACAGCTGGACCGCCAACGCGACTATCGGCTACCAGGACGATGACAGCAATATCGATTTTTATGACGCCAGCTTCGGTCTGGTCTCGGTTGGTATGCTCTACAGGTTCGATTAAATGAAAATCATAAATGCTACAAGCAAGCAATTATTGGCCGCCGGCCTGACCCTAACCACGGCGTCGGTGGCGCTGGCG
The DNA here is from genome assembly GCA_030591305.1 of Pseudomonadota bacterium. The sequence goes on along the minus strand of JAUVBI010000148.1, from coordinate 5,282 downwards.
GGTTCGCCGGCGATGACGGGCCTGGTGGGCCAGGCCGACACCGCCGAAAACGCATTTACCGCCCCGGCCGCCCTGACCCGGCTGGACGGTACGCATATTACTGTCCAGACCATGGTGGCGACATCCTTGTCCAGATTCGATGTGGATGAGCACAGGACTGAAGTCGGCGGTGGCAACCCCGACAAGGGCGCTGATCCAGTCATCATTCCCTCGTTGTATTACACCAGGCAACTGGATGACAGATGGTATGCGGGGATTTCGCTGACCATACCCAGTGGCTTTGGCTCTGACTATGGTGGTGACTGGGCCGGCCGTTATAACACGGTCGATTTTTCACTGGTCTACGTCGCCCTGACGCCGACGGTGGCCTATCGCGTCAATGAGAAGCTCTCGCTGGGCCTGGGTGCCGGTATCAACTATACGTCGGAGACCAGCGAGATAAAGATTCGCCAGCCGTTCAAGGAGGGAGACGGAAAAATAAGCACGGATATGGATGCTGTGGCCTTCAATGTCTCCCTGTCGGTGTTCTACGAGTTCACTGAGCGCACCCGTGCAGGCATCGCCTGGACCAGCGATACAGACTCCGACCTGGAGGGTAATATAAAGTTGCGCAAGCTGGACCCGGTATTCGATGAAATCGCCACGGATCTGGGTATCAAGAACACCAATGTGAAATTGACCAACACGCTGCCGCAGCGGGTGCTGGCCGGCATGTACCACGAATTCGAGTCGGGCAATTATTTCACGGTCGACGGCATGTGGATGAAGTTCTCCGACTTCACGGTCAGCGATATCAAACTCGACGGCGATAAAATACACGTCTCGGCGCCGAGCATCTACAACGACCTCTGGGCGCTGATGGTCGGTGCCGGCTTCCCGGTCAATGAACGCACGACCTACAAGGTAGGTGCTGTCTATTTGTCACAGGGGGTGGACGATGATAAACGGGCCTTTTCCATACCCCTGGACGAGGTCTGGGGCGCTGGCGTTGGGCTGACCTACCGCTTGCCGAATGAGCACAGCTTTGATCTGAACGCGACAGTTTTCTACACGGGAAAGTCACCCATTGACACTGGTGACGGGGAGCCGGGGTTTGGTCGTGTGGCCGGAAGGGACAATGATCCCTACGCGGTTTTGTTTGAGCTTACATACCACCTTTAGGCTGTCCTCCGGAGTGTGAATATTCATACATTTGGCACTACGGTACTCTGTTATTGTATGCCGTAGCATTTTCCAGTTATCGCTATACAAGGAGTACACTCATGAAGAAATTACTGTTACTGCCGATAATGGCTGGCCTTTCCCTGCCTAGCCTGGCACTGCAACCCATAGGCGATGCCGGTTTTAACGGCATTGTTAATCTTGGCGCCAGCTCCGGTGAAATCGAAACGAATTTTCTGGCGCAAATAGATGGCATTAATATTGACTTGGGTGACGATAAAATTGATTCATTAGAGAGTCCCGATTCAAACGGCCTGACCATGGGTGTGGCCAACTTTGATGTGGGTTATACGCTGGCGAGCGGGAACACCCGCTTTTCTGTGGGCAATGACTTTCAGGATTTCATCGAATTTGACCGCGCTACCCGCGTAGCCGTGCGTCACGATTTCGATTCAATCGGTTCCATGAAGCTGGCCGGCCTTATGCCACCGTCGCTTGCCACCAAGGTCTACTCAGACCCCTACCAGGCTGACGTAAAGCGTAGTAACACCGATATGGAAGTATCGGGCGCGCGCTTTACCTGGGACAAGATAATGGGCTCCAACTTCGAGATCATTCTGTCAGTCAAGAATATTGATATCGACAAGGAAGAGAGTGGCAAAGGCCTGGGTTTAACCAAGCTTGAACGCAATCTTCTGAAACGTGACGGTGACGTCCTGGGGTTTGAAGTAGGCTATAAGTTTACCCTCAACGACAAAAACACCCTGCGCCCCAGCATCAAGTATGTAGACCGTGACCTGGATGGCGCCGCCATGTCCCAGGACGGCGGTATTATAGGCCTTACTCACGTCTATCGCAGCGACAGCCTGGTATGGCTTAACAAGCTGTCCTACGCCGATATGAGCGGCGACCAGACCAACCCGATCTTCCACAAGAAAAATGACGCGGATATTTACGGCATCACTTCCGTCATGTCTTTCCCCGGTTCCATTGGTTTCCTGGGCAAGTGGACGCCAAATGTCGGTGTGTCCTGGGCTGATAACGACGCTAATATCGACTTTAACCAATCCAGTATCTGGATGGTGAGTGCAGCCTTGTCACGCAAGTTCTAGAAAAATCAGCGACTGCCGCGCAATATCGGCGGCAGTCGTATGTTCACCTCCCTCTTTACAGGTTCCTGACGGTATGAATCCATGCCGCTGATCGTTCTCGTATTATTATCCAGTGCGATTTAACCGAACGGTATGACATGAATGGCTGAATCAACATCTGTTTGAATCGATTGGCCATGCTCAGCACATGGCGACACAATGGCTGTGGCAATACAGCACAGAACGACCCCATATAGCCTTATTGAGGATTAAATACGGCGACTTCTCGCCAAATTCGAATAGAGTTCTAACCTTATAAATATTCTTACTACTTAATACCCTGCCTTTTCTGGTAATGTGGCGTCCCCCGACTTGGCGGGTATGGCCCGGGACCACAGCAGCAGGATTATTTGATGTACGTTTACGACCAATACGACCAGACCATTGTTGATCAGCGCGTGATGCAGTATCGCGACCAGACCGAGCGGTTTCTCGCCGGAAAACTGTCCGATAGTGAATTCCTGCCCCTGCGCCTGCAAAACGGCCTGTACCTGCAGCGCCTGGCCCCAATGCTACGGATCGCCGTACCCTACGGCCTGCTCAATAGCACGCAGTTGCGCAAACTTGCAGTGATTACCCGAAAGTTCGACAAGGGCTACGCCCACATCAGCACCCGCCAAAATGTGCAGTTGAACTGGCCCCTGCTCGAGGAAGTACCGGACATCCTGGAGGAGCTGGCCAGCGTACAGATGCACGCTATCCAGACCAGCGGGAGTTGCCTGCGCAGTACAACTACAGACCAGTATGCCGGCGTGGCTACCGACGAACTCGAAGACCCCCGCCCCTACTGCGAGATCATCCGTCAGTGGTCTACCCTGCACCCCGAATTCGCATTTCTGCCTCGCAAGTTCAAGATCGCAGTTTGCGGCAGTGACGAGGACCGGGCAGCGATCCATGCGCACGATATAGGTGTTGAACTGGTGGCTAACACCAGTGGCGAAATAGGTTGCAAAATTCTGGTGGGTGGCGGCCTTGGCCGCACCCCTGTTATCGGCTCGGTCATCTGCGAATGGCTGGATAAGAAGCATCTGCTGACCTACCTGGAAGCCATCCTGCGTGTGTACAACCAGAATGGACGCCGGGACAACAAATACAAGGCGCGGATCAAGATTCTTGTTAGAGCCATGGGAGTAGATGCCTTTCGGGAAGCAGTGGAACAGGAGTGGGTGTTACTCAAGGACGGCCCCACTACCCTCACAGATGAGGAAATCAATCGGATTAAATCGTTCTTTACTGCCCCCCCCTACCTTGTCCTCGATGATACCGCCGCCCGTTCGAGTCTGGCGGCACAATCTGCGACAGACCCTATCTTCGGAAACTGGGTCAAGCGCAACACAGTTGCACACCGGGTGGCCGGTTACCGCATCGTGAACCTTTCTCTCAAGGCCACCGGCTTTGCCCCCGGCGATATCACCGATGTCCAGATGGAGCTGCTGGCCGACCTCGCCGATGAATACGCCTTTGGCGAAATACGCACCACTCACCAGCAAAACCTGGTATTAGCCGATGTCCAGATGGACCAGCTGTATCCTCTCTGGCAACGGTTACAAAAGGCAGGCCTTGCAACTGCGAACCACGGATATCTCACCGATATGATCTGCTGTCCCGGGGGGGACTACTGCTCTCTGGCAAATGCCAAGTCGCTACCCGTAGCCGAGGCAATCCAGTCACGCTTCAGTGACCTGGACTACCTCTATGACCTGGGCCCTATCGAGCTGAATATCAGTGGCTGTATGAATGCCTGCGGCCACCACCATATCGGGCATATTGGTATTCTTGGTGTGGACAAGAAAGGCGAGGAGTTCTTCCAGGTATGCCTGGGCGGAAGCCAGTCAAAGGATGCATCCATTGGCAAAATCCTCGGGCCCTCCTTCAGCCAGGACGATATGCCCGATGTGATCAGCAAGATACTGGCCACTTATGTGGCATTGCGTGAGGAAGAAGAAATTTTCCTGGACACCTACCGACGTGTGGGGATCGAACCATTCAAGGAGCATGTCTATGCCAAGGCTGATTAAGCAGGGCCGGATCGTCGAAGACAGTTGGCAGGCAATTGCCCCCGAGCTTGCCACTGCCGGCAGTCAACAGATTCTCAGCCTTGACCAGTGGCTGCCCCTGACGGACAAGTCGGGACGTGCCGTATTACTGGAGCCAGGGCAGGCACCGACCCCCCTGTTTGATTTCCTCGGGCAGATTCCGCTGATAGCGATCAATTTCCCTGTTTTTACCGATGGACGCGGCTTTTCCTATGGTCGGGAATTGCGCGAACGCGGGTTTGAGGGTGAGTTGCGCGCCTGTGGACACTTTATCCGCGACCAGATGACTTACCTGGCTCGATGCGGCTTCGATGGTTTCCAGATGGCGGATGAAGCCAGCCTGGAAGAAGCACTGGCTAGCCTCAATGACTTCAGCGAACATTACCAGGCTGCCATTGATCATCCCCTGCCCCTGTTTCGTCGCAGGGGATGAGAAAAATACAGTATTCCTAAAACAGGCCGGCTTGATTACACTCTCTCACAGCACGCTCATAGCACGTAGCCGGAAAGCCCCTGAATGGATGCCAGTGTTACCTTTTCTTTTTTCCTGATCTTTGCCGGCGCAGCGATTTTCGCCTCAATCGCCCTTTACACGCGCCAACCCCTGATCATCGCCTACATCGCCCTCGGTGCCTGCATAGGCCCCTACGGCATGTCTATGGTGGCCGACCTCAGTCTATTGTCTGATATCGGCCATATTGGGATTATCTTCCTGTTATTCCTGCTGGGGCTGGATATGCAACCCCAGGCACTGTTGTCTACCCTGCGAAAATCCATAGTGGTTGCGGCCTTCAGTTCTGCAATTTTCCTGGCACTTGGCTTTGGCGTTGCCCACCTGTTCGGCTTCGATACCACGGATGCCCTTATAATCGGCGCTGCGATGATGTTCTCCTCGACAATTATCGGCATCAAGCTGCTACCCACAACGGTATTG